>JBCCRZ010000146.1:0-10993 GCA_039200855.1 Cyanobacteria bacterium P01_D01_bin.44
CACCCCCTGCACCCACGGCTGACCGCTCAGAGCATGGAGTGACCAATAGCCCGGTTGCCAAAGGTCCGATAGCAATGTCCTGGGGACCACGCCGCGATCGCTATAGTGGGCAACCCAGTCCCCCGCCCGCAGCCACAGATCTGTCAAAAGCACCAAAGCTAACCCCAGGCGTAGCAGCGCAAGGGATCTCAGATCCAACCCATAGCGATCCAGCGGCTTGAGCCAGCCCACTGACTGCCCTGTCTGTTTAGATTGAGTCATGACCTTCTATCACCCTCTCTGTAAACCGTGAAATTTATCGCCTTCTGACCAAAAGCAGGAGTTTCCGAATGGAGACTTTAGGAAATAGGAGATTTAGGAGGAAGATCGAGTCTCCTATCTCCTATCTCCTGACCCCAACAATCCTGCAAAAACCACCGCCGACCCTCAATACCCAATCCCCAACCCGCGTTTTACCAACCGCAGAGTGCCTTTCATCAATTGCTGCCAGGCGCGGCGCAGCACTCGCCAGCGATGCTCACGGGTGGGCAGTCTGTGAATATAGACTGCCCGACGGATCAGCCCCCCCAGCTGACCGCCCTGGGCGAGACCAAAGCTCCAAACCCCGGCCACACCATAGCCCAGGGTGAGCATATCCCCCAGATGCACATAGCGAAACGGCTTGGGCCGACGCTGTTGCACCAGGGCCGATACATTGTGAGCCACCGTTGCCGCTGCTTGGTAGGCAGCCTGGGCAGTGTTGGGGGCAGATTTTGATTTCTTTTTTTGGTCCGGGGCGATGGCAGCACCATCGCCTAACATAAACACCTCAGGGTAGTCCATCAGCTGCAGGGTCCGCAGGGTCAAGCACTGCCCCTGCTGGTTACGGGCCAACGGTTGCTGCCCTAACCATGGCATCGGCTCAGTGCCCACCGCCCAAATTGTCAGGTGACTGGCTAACTCAAACGGCTCACTCCCTTGCTGACCCAGCACACGCGTCGCCTCAACTTGGGTCACCTGAGCCCCCAATACAAGCTGCACGCCGCGTTGCTGCAGCGCTTTGATCGCCACTTTTTGCAGCCCACTGGCAAACGGTTTCAAAATGCGATCGCCGCTGTCTACCAGGGTGATCTGCCCGCGTCGCCCCAGCCGATCGGCTACCTTGGCTGCCAGCTCAACGCCGCTGGGGCCACCACCCACTACCGTCACCGCTACCTTTGGGTAGGCCACTAAAATTTGGGCCAGCCGAGCCTTTAGGGTCAGAACCTCAGACAGGCTACGAAAGCCCAGGGTGTGCTCCTCCACCCCTGGAATATCCACCGGGCGACTGCGGGCTCCCGTCGCCATCACTAAATAATCGTAGGTCAGCACCTCACCGCTGCCCAGGGTCACCTGACGCTGGGCCAGATCGATTTGAGTGGCCTGGTTTTGCCGCCAATCAATCGAGGTGCCGCGAATCAAGCTGCTATAGGTCGGGGCCACTTCCCAGGTTTCTAACTCACTGGTCAGTAGCTCATACATCAAGGGTGTAAATAAAAACTGACTACGGGGCTCAACCAGCGTTACCCGAGCCGCTTTGAGGACACGATGCCGCCGCAGGTAGAGCGCCGTATACAGCCCGCCAAACCCCCCGCCCACAATACAAATGCGGGGGGCGGTTGCATTGGTCGCCTCTAAAGACTGGGTAAAGGCTGGTCGTCCCAGCCCTTGGGAAGAGGTCATGGTGCCGGTAACACCTCCTGGAGTTGGTCCGCTAGCTGTTGCGATCGCAGCGCGCGGCCCTCAGCGTTCAGATGGTAGTGCGTGTCTGCAAATAGGCTGACGTCGGTTTGAATGTTGAAGGTATCCGCCTCATAAATCAGCGGCGCAATCTCACCCAGCGCCTCAGCCGTTGCCTGAATGTTGTCTAAGGTTTTGCCAGTGTTCTCAGCATAAACCCAGGGCAGTGAAAGGATCAGCGTCCCCCCCCGACTCTCTACCTCAGCTTTAAATTGGCGAATGCGTGCCACAGAATGCTGAGACACTGGCTTTTTAATCGCCTGCTGCCACCAGTCACCCACCCGCGTCTTCTCCACGGTCGGATCTCCCTGGGGCGTCAGCGGATCGTCGTAATAGCCTGTCAGTTTTCCCTGTTCGACCAGATCCATGGCTGATTTAACGGCCCCCCGCAGTGAGGGCACCCCGATCATTAGCCAGTCCTGGGCCAGTTGCCGGGCTGGAATGCCACCCAACCCCGGACGCCCAATGGCAATGCTAAAGGGGCCAGAACGCTCGGCAAACCCATCGTCATCGAGCAAGAGCAAATATTCTGGCACCAGCACCACCGTATCCCCAGGCTTTACCTCGTCGAGGACACTGGGCAAAATGACATCGAGCCCCACCGGGCCATCGATGCCCAGATTAATCACGGGGCGACCTACTTGCTGCTCGATCAGTGCCGAGTTGAGGGTGTAGTGAGCCCCAGACCCGCCAGTCACCAAGATCTTTGGCTGATCGACCGCCTGGGCGAGAGCGATCTTTTTTTGATACATGTCCTTAAGCCAACGGGCTTCACCACCGAGGTGGACGTTATAGAGATAGCCAAAGCCCCAGGACAGGCCAGCTACGGCTAACCAGGCCCATAATTTTGGACTCTTTTTTTCGTCTGGGTTATTTGCGATCGCCCTGCTCACCATGGTTGAAAATTTATATGTGATTAAATTTTTGAAGGTTTGGTTAACGGCGCGTATTCGGGATGGTGGGTTTGAGGGAGTCGATGGCCGCGCCAAGATCCCGGTAACCCGTAACCCATCCTACGGTTTTCCTGGGCAAGGGGAACTTGGCCCCTACCGATGCCCTTTCCCCTTCGCCTTTCGCCTTTCGCCTTTCGCCCATTCCCTTCTCTAAAACTCAAAATAAATAAACTCCGACGGAATATTCGCCGCCAGCAAAATCGTTAGCCCGAGTAACACCTTCGACACCCAGGGCGTTAGCAGCAGTTCGTACTCAGAGGCCCGCTCTTGCCACACCGCAATGTGCTCCAGCAGCAAAAACACCCCTGCCAATAGCAGCACCATACCCAGGGCAACGGTTTCGTTAACGCTGAACTGGCTAAAGGCCTCCATCAGGTTAGCGGGCGAGTAGGCCCAGGGCGTCACCAGGGTTTGCAGCTTGGTCATCAGCCGGGCGGTGTCGGTCTCCATAAAAAACAAACAGCCCAGGGTCACTGCCCCAAAGGTCAGCCCCCAGGACACCACCTGCGGTCGTGGTAGATGCTGACCTACAAACCGGTGAAAGGGTCGCCCCGCGTAGCGCAGCAATAGCAGCAGCGCCCCGTGGTAAGCCCCCCAGATCATGAAATTCCAGGCGGCTCCGTGCCAAAACCCTGACAGGGTAAAGGTTAGAAACAAGTAAAATGGGGCCCAGTGCTTGCGTTTGCCCATCAGGGGCAAAAACACATAATCTCGAAACCAGGTACTCAGCGACACGTGCCAGCGCCGCCAAAATTCATTAATGCTCTTAGAGGTATAGGGCGCTAAAAAGTTAATCGTCAGGCGAATGCCTAAAATGCGGGCAATGCCCACCGCCATAAAGCTGTAGCCCGCAAAGTCAAAGTAAATACGCAGTGTGAATAAAAACGCATAAAACCAGACCAACCAGGCGTTACTGGCCTCCGGCAGCTGAATAAACGGGGCGATGTTGTCGGCCAACACCAGCTTCATAAACAGCCCCAGGGATAGCCACCGAAAGCCCAGGTCAAAATTCTCCGCGGTGAACTTGAACTGGAAGCCGCTAATCTGGGGCAGCAGCGATCCCCGTCGCTCAATTGGCCCCGCCACAATCTGGGGAAAGAACGACACAAAGTTAACGTAGTCGAGAAATTTAATCGGCTTCTTGCGGCGGGCCTTGAGGGAGTCAATCACAAAGGCCACCATCTGAAAGGTGTAAAACGACACCCCCGGCGGGATGGATTTAAACACTGGTAGGGGAAAAGAGCCCTGCCAGTCGGGTGGGACGGCCCCGGTTAAGCCGATAAAGTCTTCGATGAAAAAAGTCAGATATTTGAAATAGGCCAGCACGCCAACATCAAATACAATCAGCGCCGTGGCAACCCAAGTGGCCCGCTTTCCCTCCTGGGTCAGCATCCACTTGACCATCAGGTAGTTGAAAACGATTTCAAAGACAAAGACGGCAAAGCTGGTGGTGCTGGCATTGACAAATAAAAACAAGGACAGCGCTGCTAGCCCCACCGTGTCGAAGGCCCCTCGCCACAAATTCAGCGACTTGCCTACCATACGCACCGCAAAAAACGGTGCGCTCACCAGCAACAGCACCCACCAAAATGAAAACTCTGAAAAATTCAAGCCGCCCCCCCTTATTGTCGCCCTTAGATAAGGCTTGACTGGCTAAGACCGAAGGGGGGAGTTAAAGATTAAAAGTTAAAAGTCCTTACTATCAGGCAAACTAGCCCCTCATACAACCTTTAAGCTTTAACCCACTACCCCTTCGCCTTTCGCCCTTCGCTCTTCGCCCTTCACCTCACTAGACAGAAACATCAAACTCTTCGACTAAATATGCTGATGCTTTCTCAAGCGTAGGGTAGTCCCACAGCAGGGTAGAGGGCAGCTCAAGATCGAGCCAGTCTTCAAGGTCGCCCACCAGGGTGACGGCATCGATAGAATCGAGGCCATAGCGGGTTAGGGGTTGTTTGACATCAATAGTGCTCGGGTCAATTGAGAGCAGGTCAGCCAGTTGACTAGTCAACCACTGCTGAATGGCCTCAACCGGCGATGTTACTGAGCTGGAGTTCTGGAGTTGTTGCATGGGTGGAGGTCTCCTGGTTGATCGATGAGTTTGCTAGTTGGAAAGGCACGATTGAGAACAGTTTGTCCTCGGTATAAAGCCGCATCAACGCCTGGTAGGCATTTTCGTAATAAGATGGCGGCAAAGGGCTGGGGGTTCCGCTGGGGGAGAGCAGACGGTGCAGGCAAAGCACCAGCCATTCTCCTTGGGCGAAAAAATCCCCCAAAGCTTGGCGATTATTGAGCCACATCAGCAGACAGGCGGTCGCAGCGTGGAGCCTGCAATACTGCTTAGCCAGCTCAAAACTTTCGTAGGACTGCTCATGGCCGTGCTCAAAGGCGGACTGGGCAATGGCCTCATCCTGGGCATTGAGGGCATCTAAAATGCTCTGCCCCTGGCGCTGTAGGTGGGCGAGAATTTCGGTCTCTACGGTCGGGTCATTGGCCAGCGCCGCCAGATCGTCTAGTACCATCTCCAGCCCTTGCAGCACGTCGTCTGCGCCCCGGCTAAAGAGTTCTAGCTTTTTGGGCGCAAACTCAGGCAGCGGGGTCGCCAGGTCAAAGCTATTCACCAGGCGTTCTTTCAGGGCGCTTTGCTTTTCGGGCTTACGACGGGTGCGGGCTTTGGCGAGCTGTCGGCGCTGCAAAATCAGGGCGTGCAGGTTAACGACTGAGCTGCCGTCAAATACGCTGATAATGGCGCTATCGCGCAGCATTTTTTGAAACACGCCCCAGTCATGCTCGTCGCGCATGTAGAAGCGCGCCCCCAGCACCACTGAAACGTCTTGCATCATGCGCTCCAGGGTGACCGGCACAAAGTATTTATCGACGGCGGACCAGACGCTAAACTGCTCGGGCACTACGTGGAAGCCTCGGGCTGCGCCGATATTTACACAGTCGCAGGTGAGGATATCGAGAAACGCATTGACCAGGGTCCGCCGGGCATGGGGCATGTCAATCACGGTTGTGTTGTAAAGCTGACGGTGAATCGCAAAGTTAAGGGTGGTGCGCAGACAGGTGTCAGCGGCCCCCTGGGAAAAGGCAGCGCACAGGGCGCGGGTAATCTGGAACCCTTTGAGGGCGAGCTCAAGGCCATGGCCCTCTGCCCCGAGTACCATATCATCGGGTACAAAGCAGTTGTTAAAACCAATGCCGCTCATATCGGCGGCTTTGATCCCGTGGGTTTTGATCTTGGGCAGGTTGTAATACTGACTGGCATCCAGGCGATCTTTCTCGACCATAAATAGGGTCAGCCCGCGGTTACCCCCATCGGGGTTGGTGCGGCCCAAAACATAGGTTAGCCCTGAGATGGTGGCCCGATTAATCGGCCACTTTTCGCCGTTGAGGATATAGCCGCCCTCAACTTTTTCTGCCGTGACGCTGCCACCGACCAAGTCGCTGCCGTGATTACGCTCGGAGTAGGCCAGACACATAGCCCCGTGCTCGTCGCGGATGTAGCGAGACAGGCGCTCTTTTTGGGCGGGGGTACCGGCCATCCAGGTGAGGAAAGACCAAAACAGGGTGGTAAATGCGATCGCAACATTCAAATCCCGTCTGCCCAATACCCGCACATAGGAGACAAACTCCTCAAAGGAGGTAAACTTGCCCCCCTCAGCGGTGGGTACGTAGTAATCTTGGAGCTGCCAGTTGTAGAGCCAGGCAATCTGCTCGTGGGGAAACGCCTCTTGTTCATCGATCTCAGCGGTTTGCTGAAAAGAGAGTGGGCTCTCAGGCCGACCTGGATCCCCCAGGGCCTGCTCCAGCCTTTCGGCTAATTGATACTGCGCTAAAGGTTTCATTCGCATCTCGCCAGAAAACTTTCAAATACTTAATCACAGGCAGTGACCGCCTGCCGTTACTCAGATCACGGAGCTGTTAACTTAAGCCTTAGGCTTAGCCGAGTCAGTAGCCTTAGGCTTAGCCGAGTCAGTAGCCTTAGGCTTAGCCGAGTCAGTAGCCTTAGGCTTAGCCGAGTCGATAGAACTCAGTTTGGTTGAACCAATCTGCTGGGCCAGGGACTCTAAATCTTGCTCCAGGCTGCGGACCTTAGAGGTCAGGCGGGGGTTTTCGCTCCAGTCAGTAATTACCTCTAACTCCCCGGCCAAAAATCGAGCCTGGCAGGCCCGTCGTTGAATCTTGCCGCTGGAGGTTTTGATCACATTGCCCGACTTCACCAGGGCAATGGCATAGACCTGTAGCTCGTGGGCCTCGGAAATGGCCTGGCGAATATCGGCCAAAATCTCGTCGGTGGGCAGCGTCTGCTGATGGGAGCGCTCGACTTCCTGCACCACAATCAGCCGCTCTTCACCGTCTTCAATAATTGAGAAGCAAGCCCCATAGTCGGGGCGCATGGCCGGGCTCACATGCTGCACGGTCCATTCGATATCTTGGGGGTAGTGATTGGTGCCGCGGATGATAATTAAGTCTTTGATGCGCCCGGTGATAAACAGCTCGCTGTCCTTAACGAAACCCAGATCTCCGGTTCGTAGAAACGGTCCGGCTTGGGTCCCTCTGGGGGCGTCCTTAAAGGTGGCCTCAAAGGTTTCGGCGGAGACCGCTGGGCGCTGCCAGTAGCCACTGGCGACACCGGGGTCAGCCACCCAAATCTCGCCGATTTCGTCCGGGGCGCAGCGGGTTAGGGTATCAGGATTTGCGATCGCAACCTGGGTTTCACACACCAGCTCACCGCAGCCCACGGTCTCTCTTACTAGGGTAGTGTTCTCATCAGCCAGCTGAACCCGACCCCGTTCAAGTGCAGCCGCATCTAAGGGCGCAATTATCGGTGCACGACCCACTGGTGTAGACGAGACCAGCAGTGTCGCCTCTGCCAGCCCATAGGCGGGTGAAAACGTCTCCCAGCGAAAACCGCACTCTTCAAAGGCTTCAGCAAACTCACGCATGACGCGGGGGTTGATCGGCTCGGCGGCGTTGCCCGCGCTCAGCCAGCCGCTGAGGTCCAGGGATTCTTTTTGGGCAGGTTTAATGCGGCGCACGCAGAGGTCGTAGGCAAAGTTAGGGGCCTGACTATGGGTTGCCCCGTATTTGCTAATTGCCTGGAGCCAGCGCAGCGGACGCTTTACAAAGGCCAGGGGAGCCATGATGTAGCAGGGCATCCCGGTGTATAAGGGTTGGATCAAGCCTTCCACCAGACCGTAGTCGTGGAAGTAGGGCATCCAGGTCACCATGGCCCCATCCCGACTATATCCACAGGCCCGCTGCAGGTAGGCCGAATGGTGCATCAGGTTATAGTGACTGAGCATTACCCCTTTAGGCGTCGACGTCGAGCCCGAGGTGTATTGCAGATAGGCCAATACGTCTTTATCTACATTGGGATCTTGCCAGTGGTCGGCCAGGGCCAAATCGACCTGTTCGGTGTCGAGCCAGCGCATTGATTGAAATTCAGGAAACTCCAGCCCAGATTCTTGAATCATAGAGATGATTCGCTCGGTGCTCAGCACCAGAGTGGCGTCAGCATCTTTGATGATTTCGCGCAGGCGCGGCAGAGTCCGCTTCATCCGCCCTGCATCCGGCGGTGGCACCGGGATCGCAATCACCCCCGCATAGAGACAGCCACAAAAAGCAGCGACTACCTCTGCCCCTTGGGGGTAAAGCAACAGCGCCCGCTCTCCTTTAACCGATTGCTGCTGTAGCAGCGAGGCAATGGCTCTGGCCTGCTGATCTAGCTCAGCATAGGTATAGGCTAGACCTTCTTTCTTACCGTCAATTAAAAATTGGTAGGCTAGGTCAGTAGACTGATTGGCAGCGCGATGCTGCAACAGCTCAACCAGGGTAGAAAATTGAACTGTGGGACTGGGAGATGTGGGACTGGGAGGAGATTGAACCATGGAAATCTTAAACAAACGACGGTAGGCAGTCACCAAGCAATCAAACTTCTGCAGCAAATCAGCCTTAAGCCCAGCTAATCAAGCCAGCAGAGGTTATCACCCTAAAACCAAATGACCCCAAACACTTGGGCCATTTAGTCAAGCATGGTGACACACTATTTTTAGTACCCAACAGATCTGGTCGAGCACTTTACAGAAAAATCAAAAATGCAAGTCGAATCCGTAAATCCGCTGGTTTTGCTAATCTGATGACCTGGCCCGCGCCCCCTGACCCGATTACGCTCAATCCTGACCAAATCCACATCTGGCGGATTTGTCTGGGCCAGCAGCGCCTCGCTGATTGTCATCCCTGCCTGTCGGTAGCCGAAAAAATCAGAGCCGACCGCTTTCGGTTTGATCGCGATCGCACTCGCTTTATCCAAAGCCGCGGCAGTTTGCGCTACATCCTCAGCCGCTATCTAGGTTGCTCCGCTGCTGAGGTGGCCTTTACCTACGGCGAATACGGCAAACCCCAGGTGAGTCATGATCCCACCCTGGCTTTTAACCTCTCCCATTCAGAGGACTTAGCCCTGTGCGCCGTGGGTTATGGCCAGCGCCTTGGCATTGACCTCGAATACCTGCGCTCCCTGACCCATTTTGAAAGCCTCAGCCGCCGCTGCCTGTGTGACTCAGAATTGAAAGTCATCAAAACTTTAGCCGAATCCCAGGCCCAACAGCAGTTCTTGCAATACTGGACCTGCAAAGAAGCCTACCTCAAGGCCCTCGGCTGCGGCCTCACCCAGTCACTACAAAGCGTAGAAGTCCAGCTCAGTCCCACTCCCCAACTTCTGAGCCCTTCTGTGGAGGGCAACTGGCAACTCAAAACTTTGGACCCTGACCCCGGCTTCGTCGCCGCCGTGGTCAGTGAAAAGAAGGGACAGATTACCCAATATGAGTGGCACCTCCCCACCTGACGCAACCCCACTTATGTAGTCTGTCAAAGCTAAATTTTCGGGTTTGGTGAGGTGGTGAGTACGCTGCGCTGGTGAGTACGCTGCGCTGGTGAGTCGTGAAGACCTCATCACCCACTCACCCACTCACCTCCTCACCTTGCCTAACCGAAATTTTAAGCTTGACAAACGACTAGCTCGACACCAAAACCTCCCCAATCTTCCCCCGCTTGCGCGCATTTGAGTTAATCGCCCTGGCCGCCGTAATCGGATGAATCGTGAAGCCTTCATAGAGGTTGCGTACAAACTCGCAGTCGGAATTGGACAGCAGCACCGACACGCCGCGCTCTGCCAGTTGAGTAAACGTGACCCGCAGCCGTTCCTGGTCGGTGGCCTTAAAGCTAAAGCGACTGTAGGCTGTAAAGCTGCTGGTATCACTAATGGGGTGGTAGGGCGGGTCAAAATAGACAAAATCATCTGCCCCTTTGGCCAGGGTGGCGGCTGCTTCAAAGGTGCGCTGCTCGATCTCAGCAATCTGTAACGCCCGGGAAGTTGCCGCCAACAGCTCCGGATTGCAAATTTTAGGATTTTTATAGCGCCCCATCGGTACGTTAAAGTGCCCCTGCTGGTTTTCTCGATAGAGGCCGTTGTAGCAAGTTTTGTTGAGATAGATCAGCCGCGCCGCCCGCTGAATCGGGCACAGATCCCGTTGAGCGCGAACGCTGTAGTAATGCTGCTGGCAATGACGCCGTTGATGCTCTTCCAAACAGGCCAGCACATCCTCTAGACAATCTCGCACGCACTTGTAAACATTCACCAGCTCTGGGTTGAGATCGCTGAGGTAGGCCGACTTGAGCTGGGGCGCTAAATGGAAGAACAACGCTCCGCCCCCCAAAAAAGGCTCGTGGTAGGTGTCAAACCGCTGGGGCAGATGGGGCAAATACTGAGGGATCAAACGTGCCTTACCCCCTGCCCATTTGAGAAAGGGGCGCGGTGCGGGGAGGGTAAGGGTCGAGGGTAGGGAGGTCAAAGGGCGAAGGGAAAAAGGGGAAGGGCGAAAGGGAAAAGGTACAGAGAATATCAACGACTGCGATAGGATTACACTAAGAGCGCTTAAGCCCTTCTAAATAAACCATGCAAGACTTTTTTAAGAACGTTTCTCGCTACCCCCGATATTTCATCACATTTACCCTGGGTGTTTTATATAGCGCAGTTCAGCCCCTCGTGCCACTTATCCAGCGTCCTGTCACTGCTGTGGCCTTGATCGGCGCTGCGATCGCGGGGTTTATTTTCTTGAGCTTTACCCTCCGGGCGATGTTGGGACTGGCCTAATCTTGGGACTGGCCTAATCTTGGGGCTGGCCCACGTTTAAGACTTAGGACCTAGTCCCAGGCGCGTTCCCCAGGATGCGCTAAGGTTACACCGTTTGAAACATATCACTCGATAGCGCGGTTTTACC
>JBCCRZ010000147.1:0-10952 GCA_039200855.1 Cyanobacteria bacterium P01_D01_bin.44
AGCTCGCCTGGCTCAGCTGGAACCACCCCAACATGCCGTGGGATGGCACGGCACTGTGGGTGGCGGAGCTTACCGCCGAGGGCTCCCTAGCCGCGCCCCAAAAAGTGGCGGGTGGTCTGAGCGAGTCAATTTTTCAACCCCAGTGGTCTCCCGACGGGACTTTATACTTTATCGGGGATGCCACCGGCTGGTGGAATCTCTATCGGTGGCACAACCAAACCGTTGAGCCTTTGTATCCCCTGGAAGCCGAGTTTGGCGCACCCCAATGGGGATTTGGCATGTCAACCTATGGGTTCGCCTCTGCCCAAAGCTTGTTATGCACCTACCGACTTGACGGGGTGCAACACCTGGCCCAACTGGATACGACAGACCTGACGCTCACTGAGATCGAAACCCCCTACAGCAGCGTCGGTGGCCTCAAAGTCGGCCCTGATTTTGCCGTCTTCCTGGGGGGCTCTCCTAGCCAGCCTAGCGTTCTTGTCCACCTCGATTTGACCACAGGGCAGACCACCGAGCTACGGCGTTCCAGCACCCTAGAGATTGACCCAGGCTATCTGTCTACCCCAGAGGTGATTGCTTTCCCGACCAGCAACAATCTCTCCGCTTATGGTATTTACTACCCCCCTCAAAACCAAGACTACACTGCGCCTGCCCATGAGTGTCCGCCCCTGTTGGTGAGAAGCCACGGTGGTCCCACGGCGGCGACGTCCGCTAACTTTAACCCCGGCATTCAATATTGGACCAGTCGCGGGTTTGCTGTGCTGGATGTGAACTACGGCGGCAGCACGGGCTACGGTCGAGCCTACCGCGAGCGGCTCAAGGGTAACTGGGGCATTGTTGACATTGACGACTGTGTGAATGGGGCGAAATATCTGGTCGCCCAGGGTAAAGCCGACCCGGAGCGGCTTGCTATAGATGGCGGCAGTGCCGGGGGCTATACCACCCTCGGGGCCCTGACTTTTCGCGATGTGTTTAAGGCGGGGGCAAGCTACTACGGGGTTAGCGATATGGCGGCCCTGGCCCGAGATACCCACAAGTTTGAGTCGCGCTACCTTGACAGTCTGGTTGGGCCTTACCCTGAGCGTCAAGATCTCTACGAGGCGCGATCGCCGATTAACTTTACCGATCAACTCTCTTGTCCGGTGATTTTCTTGCAGGGGGATGAAGATAAAATCGTGCCCCCCAATCAGGCGGAACTGATGGTCAATGCTCTGCGAGAGAAGGAGATTCCTGTGGCTTATGTTTTGTTCGAGGGGGAGCAGCACGGCTTTCGCAAGGCGGAAAATATCAAGCGAGCCTTAGATGCAGAGTTTTATTTTTACAGTCAGGTGTTTGGCTTTGAGCCTGCTGAGGAGATTGAGCCGGTGGAGATTTGGGGGGATTTGGGTAGCGGGTGATGAGTAGTGGGCTTCGACGTGAGCGCTCAGCCGAACGGTGGTGGGTAATGGGGAATGGGGAATGGGGAATTGTAGGGTGGGTGGAGAGTGAAACGTTAAAGGTTAAAGCTTATGCAACCTGATTTGTTGGCGGTGCCGTCCCATCCGTTTATGAGGCCAAAGGATTTTTTGGCTGGGGTTGAGCCCCCCGTTGATGCGCTGTTGGGATGGTGGTTTGCGTTTTCGGGGCATCAGATACTGCTTGATAAGACAGGGGCTGTGCCGTGGTTGTCTGGGTTAAAAGAGATTGGTCTGAGTCCGGTGCGGATTCAGTTTTTGGGTACTCTGGCGGGCAAGCCTTGTTATTCAGCGGAGTTGACAAAAGAGGTTGAGGTGCCGGAGGGAATGGGGTTAGAGGGGTTGCGATCGCAATACACCCTGCTCGACGATGCCTTCTTTGCCTTGGCCGGTCGGGCCTACCAGATTATGGAATGGGACCGCACCCATCAATATTGTGGTCACTGCGCGACGGAGATGATTAATACGGGGAAAGATCGCGCCAAGCACTGCCCCAACTGCGGTCTACGACAATATCCTCGCCTCTCCCCTGCCATCATCGTCCTGATCTCACGCGGCGACGAGCTGTTGCTGGCCCGCGCGCCCCGCTTTCGCGAAGGCATGTACAGCGTCCTGGCAGGTTTTGTAGAGCCCGGCGAATCGCTGGAAGAGACCGTCGCCCGTGAGGTTTACGAAGAGGTGGGCATTGCCATTAAAGATATTCGCTACTTTGGCTCCCAACCGTGGCCGTTTCCCAACTCGCTGATGATTGGCTTCACCGCCAGCTACGCAGGGGGTGAGATTGTGATCGATGGCGAAGAAATTGAAGCCGCTGCCTGGTTTACCAAGGAGAATCTGCCTCCGGTGCCAGGAAAATTGAGCATTGCGCGACAGTTAATCGATTGGTTCGTCTCGAAGTAGGTCGATGGAGGACTTTTCTCACCAGTGATAGATGAGACGCTCACTTACCGACCTTTAAGCGCGAAAGATACACTCGAAGTCAGTGGACTGGTGGCTCGTATTTTCAATGAGTTCATTGCCCCGGAATATTCATCTGAAGGGGTTCAGGAGTTTCACCGCTATATCCAGCCGAGTGCCTTTCAGGCACGTGCTCAAACCACTCATTTCAGCCTCATCAGTTTGGAGCAAGACAAGGTCGTCGGAGTGATTGAAATGCGAGGCCATAATCATGTTTCCTTGCTTTTCGTCGCACCGGAATTTCAGCGCCGAGGAATTGCCAAAGAACTTCTGCGCCGAGCTTTACAGATTTGCCAAGCCAACGAGCCAAGGCTTTCGGAAATCAGTGTCAATTCCTCGTCGTACGCAGTGCCGATTTACGAGAGGTTGGGCTTTCATCGAGCCGGGGGGAAACAAGTCAGAAACGGTATAGGCTTCCTACCTATGGTGCTGAAACTACCAAATCAAAGCGACGGCTAACACTGCGTTGGAGTGGCTAATGAGAAATCTCGGTAAGGTTGTAAAGGTTGTCTATCGCCGTTCAACTTACCGTCATTCTATGCTTTAGTTAAGCCTCGATTTCCTTGTAATTCAACCACTTGGCTATTGATTCTTCTGCCGATAATACTAGGGATACTAATGCTCATTGGCAGGCTATTTACCCTCATTCCCCTTCAGTATTGAGCTTCCCCATCGCCTCATTTAGTTCCTTCAAAATAGTATCCTTAAGATATGTAACACCTTTCTCCCCCTGGATTAATCAATGAATTTGATAATTATGCTCAAGCTGCTTTTGACCCTGTCAGTGGTGAGTTTAGTCGCTTATTTGATCACCGCTCGCCGCTATAAGTCATCCGACTCGGTCGCTAATGCCTATGACCAGTGGACCGATGACGGTATTTTAGAGTACTACTGGGGCGAGCACATTCACCTGGGGCATTACGGTTTGCCGCCGCGACATAAAGATTTTTTGCAGGCGAAGGTTGATTTTGTGCATGAGATGGTCAAATGGGGCGGTTTAGACAAACTGCCTCGGGGCACGACTCTGTTGGATGTGGGCTGCGGCATTGGCGGCAGCAGCCGCATCCTGGCGCGAGATTATGGATTTGACGTGACTGGCGTGACCATCAGTCCGCAGCAGGTGCAACGGGCTCAGCAGCTCACACCGGCGGGCGTAAACGCCAAATTCCAGGTTGACGATGCCATGGCGCTGTCATTCCCGGATGGGAGTTTTGACGTAGTGTGGTCGGTCGAGGCGGGGCCGCACATGCCCGATAAGGCTGTGTTTGCCAGGGAACTGATGCGGGTGCTCAAGCCTGGTGGTGTGCTGGTACTCGCCGATTGGAATCAGCGAGACGATCGCCGCGTTCCTTTAAATTTTTGGGAAAAGCCGGTCATGACCCAGCTGCTTGATCAGTGGTCTCACCCTGAGTTCTCCAGTATTGAGGGCTTTTCTGAACGGTTGGCAGAGACGGGCTTAGTCGAGGGAACCGTGGTGACAGCCGACTGGTCAAAAGAGACGTTGCCGTCCTGGCTAGACACTATCTGGCAGGGGATTGTGCGACCGCAGGGATGGTTGCAGTTTGGAGTATCCGGGTTTGTTAAGTCGGTGCGAGAAGTGCCGACAATATTGTTGATGCGATTGGCCTTTGGCAGCGGGCTTTGTCGTTTTGGCATGTTCCGGGCTCAGCGGGCCAATGGTTTGCCACCAAAGGCAGAGGGCGCTTTTCCGGAAACTGTCGAGATTTAGTGAAAGTACCCGCGGGGGTCATGCTGTGTCTCTGACCGAGTCCTTAGAGTGGCATCAGGAGTGAATACCTCAACAGTCTGGTAGAGGCACTCTTCTTTAAAGCTTTTTCAGGAACAGTTCATGACCCGCAACGTATTGAGATGGCGCAATATATTCGCCATTGTCCCTATACTGCTGCTGTCCCTTATTTTATTAACTGCATTAACAATCGTTGCCCATTCTGGCTACTGACCTAAGTGGATCGATGGCTACTCTGTGAATGGCAAAGTCTTTTACAACTTTGTCTGGACAAAAGCCCCCGGTCAATGGCGTGCCCGACACAACCTCACGACGGTTCAACATCAAGCGGTGCTAGACCAGGCAAAACAAGATGGGTTGAAACCGGTGAATGTTTCTGTGGTCTCGGTTAACGGTCAGCGGCGGTATACGGTGCTTTATTGGTCTGACTCGATTGGTTCCTGGCAGTTAAAGTCGCCGATCCTAGAAAGTGACTATCAACGGATCTTTGATGAGAATAAGCAATCCGGTTGTAAGCCGATTTACCTCAATGCCTACGTCCATGATGGACGTCCTTTGTCTAGCCTAACAGATACAGCAACTACCGATTAGATTTGCTGGCAACCCGATCAAAACGGTAGTGCAACCTCAGTGCCGTCAGTCCTCCAATCTTGAAAAAGTGATCGGCCCTCAACTGATTGTGCTGATCGACAAAGACATGCAACCTTTCTTGAGAATGTCTGACATAGGCTACCCGTGCCCGACTACTCGTGCTGCGCTGTATCAAATACAGCCCTGATTCTCCGAACCGCTTGCCCTGGGAGGTGAGGAGAAGACTATTGTGCTGCGAAATGGCTGTAGAAAAAACAATGATCAGAATCCCGACTTGGATCATATCCCTTCTTATTGGGACTCTTCTCATTGAGAATTCATAACGCTATCAGTTTTAAGGCGATCTTTCCTGATACCGTTGGTCTACTGAAACGCTAAAAGGCCTATGACTCGCCAACCTGAACTCGCTACTCCACAGCCATGGTGGCAAACAGGGGTCATCTATCAAATCTATCCCCTGACCTTTGCTGATAGCACTGGCAATGGCACGGGGGACTTGCAGGGCATCATCAGCCGTCTGGACTACCTTAACGACGGCAACCCTGAAAGCGAGACTGCCCTGGGCATCGACGCGATTTGGCTGTCGCCGATTAACAAATCGCCCATGGTCGATAACGGCTATGATGTCAGCGACTATACCGACGTCTGTGGCAAGTTTGGTACTCTTGAAGACTTTGAGATGCTGCTGGTGGAGGCCCATAAGCGGGGCATTAAGGTGATCCTGGATCTGGTCATCAACCACACCTCTAACCAGCACAGTTGGTTTGTCGAATCAACTGCCAGCCGCGACAACCCCAAACATGATTGGTACATTTGGCAAGATCCATACCCTAACGGTGGGTTTCCTAACAACTGGCGCTCTTACTTTGGCGGCGAGGGGTGGACCTATTGCGCCGAGAGAGAACAATATTATTTTCATACGTTTAACAAAAACCAGCCTGATCTCAACTGGCGCAATCCAGAGGTGCGCGACGCTATCTATAGCATGATCCGGTTTTGGCTAGATAAAGGGGTAGACGGCTTTCGACTAGATGCATCTAGTGTTTATAGCAAAGATCAGTTCTTTCGCGATAACCCGGCCAAGTTCGACGGGACTGACAAAAATGAGTACAACAATTACCACCACCTCTATGACAAAAATTTGCCCGAAAATCACCAGATTATTCGGGAGATTCGGCAAATCATAGACGCCTATGATGAGCGGGTGCTGATCGGTGAAACCTTTATCGATAGCTCAATGTATGAGTCAACTATTTTCTACGGGGCTCACCGGGACGAACTACACCTCCCCTTCGACTTTGAGTTTCCGTTTAGCCCGTGGTACCCAAGCTACCTGCAGCGCAAAATCGAGAAGAAAGAAATATTACTGTCTGCTCAGGACTGGCCGACTTATTTCTTAGATAACCACGACATTCCGCGCCATTTGTCGCGCTGGGTAGAGTGTAGTTTGTGTACAAATCCGGACGCCATTGCTAAGGCGGCTGCCACTATTTTGTTGACCGTGAGAGGTACCCCTGTTCTCTACTATGGTCAAGAGCTGGGAATGCTCAACAATACCGACATTCCCCCTGAAAAACGCCGTGACAATGCCGTTGCGGCTAATCCAGACGAGGCGTCACCAGAGGTGCGAGATGGGGCTCGTACCCCCATGCAGTGGGACACATCTGCCCATGCTGGGTTCAGCTTTGGCAAAGCGGTTGAGCCCTGGCTGCCGGTGCATGAGAACTACACCACCGTCAATGTGGCAACAGAACTCAAGGATGAGGCGTCAATTCTCAACTTTTATCGTCAGCTGATCCGCCTGCGCAAGCAATACGACGCTCTACAGCGCGGCGGCTGGCGGAGCTTAATCCATTACCCAAATGAATGTCTCGCCTATGTGAGAGAGACCGCTCAAGAAAGAATTTTAGTCGTGATCAATTTTGGCTATGAGCAACCAGCCAATATTGACCACCTTGGTGACCCCCACGAATGGACAGTGCTGCTGTCTACCCGATTTGAAAAGGACAAGGTGGTTGATATTCCTGAAACGCTGACCGCTTTCGAGATTTCGATTTTGCATAGAACACTGTGACAGCGTTCGGGACTGACCGGAATCGCATAGCTTCCATTTGACGTAATTGATATGCTTAACTCAGTTCGGCGTCAATCTGCCCAAGGCATGACTCAAGCTACGCGCATTCAGCATTACGAAGTTCTCGAGGTGCTTAGCCAGCAGCCCCTAGAGACGATCTACCTGGTCAATGATTCGCAGGCTAGCCATCGCTCTCGGTGTGTGGTGTATGCGTTTGTTTGCCCCCGTGCCAGCCTGATTAAGCACTTTGAGGCAGCGGCCCGAGATCTGCGACAGCTGGGGCAGCATGCTCGTATTCCGCAGGTGTTGGCCTTTTGGCATGAAGCGGGCAAGTTTTATGTGGTGAGAGAGTGGGTAGAGGGGCATCGCTTATCGGAGGAGATCACGCCGAATAAACGTCTCAGCGAAAGCTATGTGATTAAGCTACTCCAAGATACGTTGGAGAGTCTGGTGGCTATTCATAAGCACCGCTATGCCCATCAAAATCTACAGCCCAACAGTTTGATTCGGCAGACTTCGACGGGTAGGCTGTTTTTGACTGATTTTGGGGCGATTCGCCGCCTGAGCGCCAGTAAGATGAGTCCTAACGGACAGCTGACGAGCCCGATTGTAGCGGGCAATCCAGATTATGTTGCCCCTGAGCAGCGGTACGGTGAGGGGCAGTTGGCGAGCGATTTGTATAGTTTGGGGTTGATTGCGATCGCAGCCCTCACTGGCCGATCTCCTGGCAACTTACCCCGTGACCCCGTCACCGCCCAAGTGCGATGGCGTGATAACGTCACCGCCAGCCAGAGTTTGATGACCTTCCTAGATCGTCTGCTTCAGCCCCAGCCTAGGGATCGCTTTCCCTCTGCCAAAGCCGCCTGGGAATCCCTTGGCGTCATGCACACCAAACTCAGGGTTGCGAACGATAGCAAAATGGCCACGGTGCCGGTTGCTCCCGGTCTACAGCGAAAGGCTGTCTCCCACCTATCATCGCGATTGACCCAATCCCCGACCCACTCAATCGCGATTCCCCCCCGCTATTTGAGACGACTTTTTGTTGGGTCGCTGCTGGGCCTCTTGACCCTAGGGATCGGCGTCAAATCATTTCAATGGGGCAGCTACCAGATTTTTTTGCTCCAACAAAAAGCTCAGGATTGGCGACCTTCATTACCTTCCTTCTCCTTTCCATCGGTCTCTTTACCCTGGGGGCAAGAAGGCTATCCTGAAGCCTCAGCCAAGGACCTGACCAACCTCCTCGAAGACGGCAGTATTCAGCTGCAGCCCACTGCTGCTCAGGCCTTTTGGCAAATGGCCAGTGCCGCGAAGGCAGATGGGGTAAGACTATATCCTCTATCGGGCTATCTATCGCATCAGGCGTTAAAACAGCGCTCCAGCGATGCTGCCTGGTTACGCGCTAGCGACTACCCCACTGGCTATGCCGTGGATATTGCCGATCTGGATGCCGCCGAATCGACCGATCGTCAGCCCACTTTCGAACAGACCCAAGCCTTTAACTGGCTTCAGCAGAACGCTGCTAGCTATGGCTTTGAGTTATCTTTCCCTGAGGGCAGTGCAGACTACGAGCCCTGGCACTGGCGCTATGTCGGTGATGAGGAAAGCGAGCAGCTGTTTAAGGCTAAATAACTACAACACTTAGGCAGCATAGTTATAAACCGGGGTTTCAATGATCCGGTCAGGTTGACGTTGGCTCCAAATAATTTCTTGTAATTTTTCTACTGTTTCAGGAGCAAAGAGTTGCTCTCCAGTGTCCTGATTGACACGTGCTGGTACATTTTCGATTAGGAAGAACTGACCGTCAACTTCTAAAGTGTAGGTAATGTTCTGCTTTTTAAGATTTTCGTTCCATTCAGACATCATTGCGGTGCTATCTCCTTTCTGTAAAATCGTTATTCCAAAGAGAAGGGGCAGGTTCGTAAACAGTGACAACTTTAATCAATGGACGAGAAGGATAGCTGCATTGAATATGTAGAGGTCTATTTGCTTGGGTAAAGCCGCAAATTAAACAGCTAGGACCGTATTTATCTTCAGGATAATCTTCTATCACCTGGCCCTGAGCAATCGATTCCCTGATTTCCTGTATCCGAACTCGGCGAAGAATAGACTGATCGAGCGCATGCTTAGATAATTCAAATTGATTGTCAGCAATTTTTTGTCGAATATCACCGATCAAATCAGGCATGGTTCAGTTTTACTTGACTTCGCTTTTCCCTATCGAAAAGCCTATTCCTATTTCATGTTTCTCCAAGTCACAACTCGTTTGACAGCTCTTTGAGGGTTGGTAGCATCGACTGCACATCAAATTTTTGAGTCAGCATGGGACCTTAGGAATATCGCTGAGCTTAATCTATTATGACGAACTCCTACGATATGTAACCTGATCGCTTGCATAGGCAGTTTACTCTACCGCCAGTGAGACTCGCTTGCCGCCAATGCTGCGTAAGTCGGCCAGCATATTTGAGACATCGCTATAGGGCAAACTGCGATCGGCTTTGAGCATCAGGGTGCCATCGGGGTTTTCGCTAAAGTAGGTGCGGATGACTTCAGCCAGTGCCTGGAGATCGGTGGGTTCATTCTCCAGGAGCATTTGACCCTCGCTGGTCAGCCCTAGTACCAGCGGGTCCGCTTTATCCACCAGTTCGTCATCGGTGCCAGAGACCTCTGACGGTAGATCAACCCCAAAGATTTGGATGCCACTCAGGCTCATGGAGATGATCACGAAAAAGGTCAGCACCGTCATTAGCACGTCCATCATCGGGACGAGGTTGACCTCTGGGATTTTGGATGGGGGGCGACGGTTGCGGAGGGACATGGGTAGTGGGTGGCGGATAGTAGGGCCGTAGGGGCTAAGGTCACCTTGCCCAGGGAGATGGGGGAGCAGAGGGAGCAAAGGGAGATGGGCGAAAGGGGCCTGTAAGGGCCAAGATCACCCTGCCCAGGTAGAGCGGGAGCTTAGATCATTCTTCTAAAGCTAGGGAGACTCGGTCGCCGCCGACTTCGCGCATGGCCCCCAGAAACTGCATCACGTTTTCGTACTCCAGGGTTTCGTCGGGGACGAGGTAAACCGTATTTGCAGGATTTTGATCGAGGTAGGTTTCGATACGCGCGGCCAATTCCTCCTGGGCGATGGGATCACCGTTTAGCAGCATTTGCTCGCTGGCATCGAGTTCGACGATAAAAAGGTCTTGGATTGAATCAACCTGGGGTTCGCTGTCTTCTTCTTGCTGGGGGGGTAGCTCGACTTCGATCAGGTCTTCGTTGCCCAGCGACACCGTAACCACCACAAAAAAGGCCAGGACACCCATCATCACCGTCAGCATAGGGACGAGGTCGATGGTGGGGATTTCGCTGGCGGGGCGTTTGGTGCGCATGAAAGGAGCAGGAGGGTCGTGAGTAGTGGGTCGTGAGTAGTGGGTAGAAGGCAGTTAATAACGAGCCGGTTCAACCGGCTGTTCAGATAGCTCCAGTTGGCTGCGTCCATCGGTGGCTGTGGGCTCATACCAATATTGCCGATAAATCAGTTCTAACTCATTCCCGGCTTCAGAGAAATAATCGGTCTGCTGGGTTTGCAGGGTGACCATGATGCGCAGTACCAGCAGGGCCATGATCGCGACGATCATGCCGGCTGCTGTGGTAATCAGCGCCTCACCGATGCCGACTGCTGCTTGACCAGCTTCTTCGCCGCCGCCGCCGCCAATGTCGAGGCTGTAGAAGGTGCCAATCAGACCGGTAACCGTACCCAGTAGCCCGAGTAGGGGCGAAATCGCCACAATCGTCTCTAGCAGCTTGTCGCCCTTGCGCATTTTGACAAATTCTTTATCGGCAGCGTTTTCCATCGCCAGCCGAAAGGTTTCGGGGGAGGCGTTGTGCAGCCGTAGGGGGGCGTAGAGAAAGCGACCAATGGGGGTGTCGCGATGCTGGGTTGCGATCGCAGCCGCCTCGTCCAAACTTTGTCGGGCCGCATTCAGCACCCCATCCACCACTGTGGCCTCTCGCTTCAGCAGCTCAGACCAAAACAACGCACGTTCCAGCCCACAGGAAATCGTCAAGACCGACGCCCCGAGGATGGGAATCATGACCGGGCCACCTTTGGCTAAAAAATCAAGAACGGTTGACATGGGAGGTA
>JBCCRZ010000148.1:0-10944 GCA_039200855.1 Cyanobacteria bacterium P01_D01_bin.44
CCTGTGCTGATCCGATAGCGACCTGGTTGGCTAAATCGCAACAGATGGGTGGCCCAGGCAAAAGAATTACCGGCATCAGCCAACACAATCGCATCACTGCCCTCCACGACTTGTTGTTGAATGGCTGCCATCAAGACAGCCGGGTGAACTAAGGCGCTTGAAGACGGCTGACGGACATTGTTTTGTTCGGGGCGAGACAAGGGGAGTGTGGCCTGCGGACTGGCCTGTTGGCCGGCCTCTGGCGGCCAGTGCTCCAGGAGAGCCTGGGTAAAGGTGCTGATGTCAGACTGGACAGCAACTGTCTTAACGGCAGGATAGGCTGTGCCAGGGACATCCGCGTCGATATCCACATGAATGAATTCCCGTGTCGGCGTCATCGTGGGGTTCCAAAATGAGGTCGGCTCTCCCAGGCGGGTTCCCAAAACCAAGATCCGCAGCGGGCGCTGCGCCTGCATATATTGCAAGACCGAGCCATGGCCACTAAAGCCCGTGACCCCAACAAATTGAGGATGGGTTTCAGGAAAAATCCCCTTAGCGCGGGGCGAACACATCACAGCCGCCCCGGTTTTCTCCGCTAGCTGACGGATCAGGGGCGCTGCCTGACGAGCCCCAAAACCCACCCAGATCGCAAACGGCCCCTCGCTCAATCGGCGCACACAGTCGGTAATCACAGTTTTGCCTGCGGTTGCCAGCGACTGAGAGACGTTGACCAGCGGCAGCGAGGCTGAGGTTGGCTGGGTTTGCACCGTCGTCGGAATGCTCAAGTGAGCTACAAAACCGCCCGGTCGCGCCAAACCCAAGCAGAGCCGACGCGCCACCGCTGGCAGTTGATCACTGTTTTCGAGAATGCTCCCATAGTGAAACAGGGGACCCGCCGTAAAGATGCCCTCGCTGGGAAAGGTATAGGGACTGGTCTCTTGACAGGCCCACCGACCGCGATTGGCGGTAGAGGTAGATGCCGACAACAAGATCACCTTAGCCCCCTCCCCTCGGGCCGCGAGCAGCCCCGTCAGGACATTGGTGAGACCGGGGCCAGTGGTGGTAAACACAACCACCGGACGGTCATTGGCAAAGTAAGACTCCACTGCCGCAAAGCCCGCCCCCGTCTCGTGACGAAAGTGCATAACTTGAATAGGGCTTTGCGCTAGGGCTGCCCACAGGGGACCAATGCCGCCCCCTGAGACCCCAAAGGCATGGCAGACACCCAGATGATTGAGGAGCTTGACCACACTCTCAGCGACGGTTGATTGCGCCATGGCGGGTTGATGGGGCAATTGTGCGCCGGGAGCAGACGATGGATACTTTGGCACGGGCGAGAAAATAGACGAGCCCGAGACGGGCTCAAGTGAACCCTGCAAAGTTTCGGTGACGACAGGAGACCGTAAGGGAGAGCCAGCCTGTGGGTGAGTCTCCCAGGCGCTAGGCCGGTTCGCACTAGCAGCGCGCGCGTTTGCATTTAGTTTTTGATTCAGTTTCTGATTCATAAGAGATCTCCCTAGCTACTCATAGCGGTAATAGGAGCCGGAACACTTTGACGAAGTAATCGTTTGAGAACTTTGCCGGCGGGGTTTTTCGGAATTGCACTGACAAAATTGAAGGTTTGGGGAATCTTGTAGGTGGCGATTTGCTCAGCACAGAAATCCGCCAAATGTTCTGCTGTGACGTATTCACCCGGCCTCAGCAAAATGTTAGCCTGGACTTGCTCACCTTTAAGCGGATTGGCCACGCCATAAACAGCGGCCTCAACAATCGCCGGGTGTTGATAGAGCACATTTTCAACCTCAGCAGGATACACCTTGAACCCAGAGACATTAATCATGTCTTTGAGGCGATCAACAACGTAAAAGTATCCTTCATCATCTATGTGACCCACATCGCCCGTGTGAAACCAACCCGCCCTGAGGACTCTAACGGTATCCAGAGGGCGATTCCAATAGCCCAACATGACATTTGGACCGCGAATAATAATCTCGCCCACTTCACCCGGCAGGGCCTCTGCTCCATTCTCTTTGACCACCTTCATCTCGACATCTTGAATAGGTGTGCCAATGGAGCCAAACTTATATTTCACGCTGTGGTTATAACAGGCACAGGGTGAGGTTTCAGTCATCCCATACCCCTCATGAATGAGGTGTCCGTGCTTTTCTCGCCACCGCCGGGCCACCTCAACCGGTAAAGGCGCTGCGGCAGAGAAGTAAAAGCGCACAGAGCTTAGGTCATAGCCCGAGGTATCCCAATTCAACAGCTTGATAAATACGGTGGGGACGCCAAAGACCATGGTGACCCGCTCGGTCTCGATCGCCTCTAGCACCTGCTCCGGCTTAAACCGGCGTTGCAAAATGATCGTGGCACCCGCCGCCAGCCCACTGTTGAGAATCGCGTTTTGACCAAAGCAATGAAAGAGCGGCAGATAAAGTAAGAGCCGGTCGTCATCGCGCATGTTACAACAGCGGCGTTGGGCATCCATATTAGAGATGATATTGCGATGGGAGAGGACCGCTCCCTTGGGAAACCCAGTGGTGCCTGAGGTGTAGACAATGGTTGCAGGGGCATTACCCGCCATCTCAACCGCGTCTGCTATCGGCGAAGCCGCTGCCATCAGATGGGTTAGGCTGATGCCTGGGTTGGGCTGTCCGTCGGCAATCAAGACAGTCTCTAAGCCAGGTACGTTGGCCTGCATGGCCTCTTGGCTGAGCTTCTCAGTGGTGATCAGTGCTCTGGCAGTGCAGTCATTGAGAATAAATTCGATCTCACTGCTTTTGAGCATCACATTGAGTGAAACCGCGATCGCACCGAGTTTTAAGATCCCTAGATAAGCAACCACAAAGTCTGAGCTGTTGGGTAGAAAGAGCGCAACTCGATCGCCCAGGGTGATACCCAGCTGTCGTAATCCATTTGCCAGGCGATTGGCCCGTTGATTGAGCTCTGCATAAGTCAGCGCACTGCCTTCAAATATCAGAGCGATCTTGTCAGGATGTAACTGACTGGCCCGTTCGATATGGTGGGTGATATTCATGAGCCCTGTCTCCCCATAAAGCTAGACAGAACCGGAGATAGAGCTTGAACAACTCGACCCTCAGTGGCAATATCTGTGGTCAGCCGAGTAATGTGCTGATCAAGCCCTTGCTCGGCATCATTCCAGATGTAGGGTCGCTGGGTGGACGGTGGACAGCCCAGCACCTCTCGCACGGCCAGATAGAGCTGTCGGGTGATGGGTGATAAGTGCTGACTGGCATTGTAACGACCCGCCATCTGATGTGTTCTCAAGTCTACGGCCTGCACACCAAACATCAGGGCAACCGCCAGATAGTGTTGATAGAGGTCGATCGAACGACGGGCCAAATTGGCGGCATTAAACCCCTGGCTGTTGATATTTTGGTTAAACTGCTCAGCATGGGTGGGAAAGCGATCCACAATCGGATTGCCATAGAAGCTCAGCAGCGGCATCAGCGAGTTGCCAGTGATTTGTAACCCCTTGAGCCCCATGTTGATCGGGTGCTGAGTATTCCCAACTAACGAGGCAGACAGCCCGTGATTAAACTCAGGAGAAACCAGCAGCGCAATTTGGACATCGATATGCTTGGCCAACAGACCGAGACAATAGCGGAGATGGTCCATGGCAGTGCCCACATACTGTCCAAGAAAATTGCCGCCGTGGTAGCTGGCCTGGTTGTTGACATCAATCAGCGGGTTGTCAGTGGCTGAGTTGACCTCAACCTCAATTTGTCTGACAATCTGTTCGACGCCTTCCACAATCGGCCCTAGATATTGGGGCAAACAGCGGAGAGAATAGCGATCCTGGATTGGCTGCTGACCTCGATAGTCGTGGGTTCCATCTAGCTCATCCCGGATCAGATGGGAGTCAGTCAGGAGATCGAGCATACAGGCCGCTGCCCAAGTCTGACCTGGGTGAGGCTTACACTGATGGATAAAGGCGTGAAACGACTGATTAGTGCCGTTTAACCCTTGTATCATCAGCCCATGAACACCCATGGTCAGGGCCAGTAAAATCCGCGCATCGTAGGCACAGTTGGCGGCAATGCCGGTCATAACTGAGGTGCCATTCATCATGGCCAGCCCTTCTTTAGGGAGCAGAGGCAGGGGTGACAACCCCAGCCGAGAGAGGGCAGCCGGGGCGGCTAGCGCTTCGCCATTAAAGTCAACGGTATAGCTGCTATCTACCCCCGTTAGTGCGCCTGTAATATAGGCCAATGGTGTCAGGTCGCCGCTGGCACCGATAGAGCCAAACTCGTACACGTGGGGGGTAACCCCAGCATTGAGAAAAGTCTCAATGCGTCGGATCAGCTCCAAACGAATGCCGGAGGCTCCCTGCAAATGGGAGTTGGCTCGCAGCAGCATGGCCGCCCGGACATCGGCTGTGGAGAGTCTTTGACCGGTGCCGACTTTGTGATACCGCATCAGGTTGTTTTGCAAATCAATCGCCTGCTGGGGTGAAATCACCACGTTAGCCATGCCGCCAAACCCACTGGTCACCCCGTAAATGGGCTTACCAGAGGCCACCGCATCCGCAATGTAGTCACAGGAGGCTTGGACACCTTGCAAAATCTGGTCATTGTCTGTTAATCGGGCCTGGATACCCTGCCTGGATACCCGGGTGACATCGTCAAGGGTGAGCGGTGCTTCTCCCACGGTCACCGCTGCCTCCGAATAGTGTGTCTGAGGCAATTGAGGCAGGGGTTTCTGAGTTGGCGTTAAAGACGTGCTATTCATATGTCTCCTTGCTTAAATGAGGGTCAGGTGAGCTGGCAAGCTGCCTGGGGCAACCACCCGGTCTTACATGATTGGGCTCAGGGCTGAGTACTCGACTGGCTCTGCTGTTGAGAAAGCATACGGCTGAGACCAGCGGCCTACGGTCCTGCCAATAGCCGCCATGTCTCGCATTAACGTCCCGTAGCGATCGGGGGTGAGAGACTGTGGACCGTCAGAGAGCGCTTCGGCTGGATCTGGGTGAACTTCAATCATCAGCGCATCAGCACCAGCTGCGATCGCAGCCATCGCCATATTCGGGACATACTCTGACTTACCGGTCGCATGACTGGGGTCAATCATGATCGGCAAGTGGGTGAGCGATCGCAAAACCGGGACAACCGATAAATCAAGGGTGTTGCGAGTGTACTTGCGATCAAACGTGCGAATGCCCCGCTCACAGAGGATGACGTTTGCATTGCCCCCCGCCAGGATATACTCAGCCGCCATCAACCAGTCTTCAATCGTGGCTGACATGCCCCGCTTGAGCAAGACGGGCTTGTCTTGAGCGCCTGCTTTTTTGAGCAGCGGGAAGTTTTGCATATTGCGGGCCCCAATCTGGATGATATCGGCCACAGCAGCGACCTTATCGAGATCGGCGGTATCCATCACCTCGGTAATAATGCCCAAGCCCGTTTCTGTCCGAGCTGCCGCCAGCCAATCTAGGGCCGTCTCACCATGCCCTTGAAAACTATAGGGTGAGGTGCGGGGCTTATAAGCCCCCCCTCTTAGAAACTGCGCGCCCGCTATCTTCAAGCGTTGCGCTGTCTCAACAATCATAAGTTCACTTTCCACAGAGCAGGGGCCCGCCACGTGGACAATGGGACAATCTTCTCCGAAGGTGATGTTCCCGTTTGGGGTTGGGACAACAACATCACTAGCTTCTCCGTGCCGGAACTCTCGACTGACTCGTCTAAAAGGGTGTTGGATCCGCACAACTCTCTCAATCGAGGGGCTGAGCACCTGGACATGTTGAAGATCAATCTCTGCGGTCTCTCCAATCAACCCAATCACAGTATTGTGCTTACCCAAGATCTTGTCGGCTGTGATATTCCAACTACGAACGACTTCACTAACCCGTTCGATTTCTGCTGTTGGTGTACCAGACTTCATAACGATAATCATCGTACGTGATCTCCTGAAAATAGTTTTTCTGAAAGACTGTGTAGTCAAACAATCTCAACTAATTCATACGATACGGAGCAGGTAGACCGAAGCTGTTTACCTTACCGGCAAAGCTGCTATCAGAGAAGAGACGCATCGATTGCACAAAAGTGCAACCTATTCTAAAAGCTGTTCAGACACTCTTTCTAGAACAGGGCTTTGAGACAACACGTCTTGAGATTACTAGACGAGCTAGTGTTTCAACAGAAGATACCCTTGAGCCTTGCCCCATCTACTTGACGCTCCAGAGACGATCGCCATCAATGGCTTAGCATCCTATCCCCGGGCAGCGGGAAAACTGTTCCCCTCCTGGGAGGGGTTGGGGTTGGGTAGGCCACTGACGCTAACGCCCGCAACCCACCCCAACCCTTTCCAGAAGGGGAGATCAACAAGTTATTCTATTTCTGATCCTTATTTATTTTGAATCCTAAGGATGAAGTGGGCAGCTTTTTGAAGCCGCAAATGCAAATGGCAGAATTTGCGTTCCTATCCGTTGGCGGATCCTCTCCTAGGAAGAAGCGCAGGCAGAAATTTATAAAAGGTGTTCAGGCACTGGAGACATTATTTCTATCTATGCATCTACTAGAATTCAGTGACCAACCCAATAAAAGCTGGACAAATGGCCAGTAATCTTTAAAGAAAGAGGGTGAGACGGCTTCATCCGACTCAAACACCCTTAAAAGCGATGGCCTCACTCATTTCTTTAGGACTCGGTTGCTGCTCAGGGGCCGTCACATTCAGGCGTTTCACCCCGATCTGATTAAATGCAATGCCACATAGGATCACCGCCCCCCCAATGTACTGAGCCCCGGTCGGGACATCTCCTAAAATCAGATAGGCGGCCAACACCCCGGCAATCGGATTAAACGCCGTTGCCAGTGAGATTTCGCTTGCCGTACTTTGCTTCAATCCGGTAAACCAGGCCAATTGCCCACCCACTACAATAACGGCACCATACAACAACATCCACTGCCACAAAAAGGCAGAGGTCACATCCATAAAGTGCCCAGGGCCATAAAGTACCACCGTTGCGCAAAAGAAAACAACGGTACCAACCAGCATTCTAAACACATTAAAAATACCCAGCGGAATCCGTCGCAGACTGACTTTGCTGATCAAATTAGAAATCGCTTTAAACACCGCCGCAATCAGGACTAACAACTCACCCAGCCCAATCTCAATCCCCATGCCCATGGACACCATCTCACTCCCTCCAGGCTGGATTAAGACGGTCAGCGCAACCCCCACAAAAGCAAGCATCGCCCCCCCAATCACCCAAGCGTTGATCCGGTCCCCCAATAGCCACACCGATAAGGCCAGAACCAGGGGCGTGTCAATCTGCCCAATCAAAATAACGTTGTTGACCGCGGTTAAAGAGAGCGCCGTAAAGATCAGCGTAGGCACCACAGCTGAGCTTAAAATCGCCACTACTGTCAGCGTCAGCCATTGCTTCCAATTAATTTGCCGAAGCACAGACAGCCGCCACTGGTGTTGGTGGATGACAATTAAGATCAGCAATGCGCATAAGTTACCCACAAAGAGGACATTACAAAAAGAAATTGGGTTGCGCTCATCGATTAAGTTCTCAGCACCAATGTCAGTGAGCTTACGCGTGACCGCGTTGGCTGCTCCAAAAATCAAAATGGCGATCATGAGATAGATCCGCCCCGAGGGTTGAGTCACTTTGGGCTGATTTTCCATAGAAAATTTTCTTTTTAGATCACCTGAATCTGCTTAGGTCGATTTCAGTATACAACGACTTCTAAGATGGCATTAAGCTTGATTTCAGATTATCTACCTAGATTGAAGTTGCTATCGTCGATGAGTCTTTGCCTCAAGCCCACTAACGCTAGAAAGCATCATGTTTATTCTAAAAGCTGAAGAAGTTGACTATTGTACTTTAAGCAAACAAGCTGCTAACGCTACCACCCAGGTGCCAGGACTAGAATATCA
Organism: Cyanobacteria bacterium P01_D01_bin.44; assembly: GCA_039200855.1. Lineage (GTDB taxonomy): Bacteria > Cyanobacteriota > Cyanobacteriia > Phormidesmidales > Phormidesmidaceae > SIO4C1. Next base: position 7,885 of record JBCCRZ010000148.1, read on the forward strand.
ACATAAGCTATACGTCAAAGGTGAAACCTACAACCCAAAAGATAGGCAGATTGCCCTTCAGCAGGCCCGACAAAAACTCTTAGAGATGAAAGGGCAGGCCACCTTGCTGATCGAAGAAGACGAGACCATCACCCTCTGGTATCAAGATAAAACGGTCCAAAAAGTCAATTCGCTGTTGACCATCGATTTGACACAGCTAATCGCAGCGATGAGAACCGTGGGCGGCATCCAAATCAAAGATCGACAGTTTCGTCTAAAAAGCTATCAAAAATGCTTTGTCGGCAGTGAGGCCGTTGATTGGCTGGTTGCCGATCTCGATATCTCTCGACAGGAAGCGGTCCAAATTGGCCAGAGTCTCATTGACGAAGGTTGGATCCACCACGTTCTCGATCAGCAAGTCTTTCAAGACGAATACTTTTTCTATCGGTTTCGTTGGGATGAGCAGTAGGGACATTCCCAAACAATTCATCCTGCTCTCACTCGGATCTCAGACAGTGTTTGTAATCTACAGGTATCCTATCGCTTGGGCTGATTGATGATTGATATAAATCGCACCTTCCTCCATACTCTATCTGGCATTGTTTGCTTAGGCGCGTTGATGAGTACGTCTAATCTGGCCATGTCGTCCTTTAGGGGGATAGAAACCACCGCTGTCCTAGCGCAGACTTCACCCAGTGTCTTAAGTGAGATGACCCTCGATCGCCTGGAGGCTATCCTACAGGACGAAACCAACGACCTCGAAGGGGAGCGCGGGCAATGGCAAATCACCCTAGAAGACCAGTCAGTGCTAGTGCTGGCTGATGCCACCAGCAATCGTATGCGTATTGTTGCACCGATTGTCGAGGCTAATACGCTTTCGGCAGAGCAGGTGCAGGCAATGCTCGTGGCCAACTTTCACTCCGCCCTCGACGCCCGATATGCGGTCACCAACGGTGCCGTCGTGGCTGTTTTTGTCCACCCCTTATCGTCACTCCAAGAAAATGACTTTCGCTCGGGGTTACGTCAAGTGGCCAATTTAGCCAGCACCTTTGGTACCAGCTATTCTAGTGGTGAGCTGGGTTTTTTGCCTAATCGTGATCCCCAAGAGCCAGTACCCGCCCGTGGAGAAAATCTCGAAATATAGATACTGATAGCCACCATTCTTTCTCTATTGGCAAGTCCTTCAGGCTTAGCCTGGGGGATTTTTTCTATTTTTGTTTTTACACTCAACCCCAATTGACTCTAACGCCAAGTCGTTTTTCTAAATTCCAACCTTGACTCCCCACCCCCTGAATTTGCACAGCTCAAATGATACGGCATAGATCGCATCGAGATCCTTAACTTCTGGCTTAATTTGTACAATACGTGTGACTAACCTCACGAAATTTTGAAGTAGCATCAACTTATCAGAACCGACTTGATAGGCACTGGTTAGATACGAACAACTCACCCCGTCGCCCCTCCCAGGAGGGGGTAATGATCTCCTCGTGCAAATTTCAAGTTGGCTATCTGATTCGATCCTGATTCCTTAGCCTGCATCAACAATAGACTCACTACCCAGCAAGAAATGGCTTGCGCTTATGGAGATACCGTCACCAGACAGAGGATTTTACAACCGATGAGGCTTTAACTTTATGCCTAAGTTGATCCTTAACTTCACGCCTACCTTTTTCCTGCTGATCAAAAAGAACTGGCAACATTGGGTTTAAATCATTTCTAATTCTTTTTTCATAAATCACTCATTTTTGTCTGATGATCATAGTGTAGCGGAGACAGATTTATGCAAACCTCCCTCGAGCAGACGCTTAGTGGCTTCGATTTTCGGTTCCCTCGGGGGCCTAAGCTTAACCACATCATGATTATTGCCGGTGAAACAGAGTTGGCAGAAACCCTCCAGATGGAGCTAAATCGTCAAGGTTATCAGGTGAGCGTCATCCACGATGGGTTACGGGGCATCCTGGCTGTTAAACGCATCGTGCCTGATTTGGTGATTATCAGCTGGTCACCGCCTAGACTCTCAGGGGTAGAGATCTGCTGCCGACTCAAGTCCAGCCACAGCGACGTGCCAGTCATCTTGCTCACCCAGGGGAGCAATGCGAGAGAGCGCATCGCAGGGCTACAAGCGGGGGCCAGTGATTGTGTCTCACCCCCGTTTGTTAAAGAAGAGTTTTTTGCCCGGATTCAGGCTAATCTAGCCCATTTTGGCCCTGGGCAGGCGCAGGAATCTGTCTTGCACTGTGCCGATCTGCGGCTCAATCGCAGCACCCGAGAGGTGTTTCGCAATGGGCGCTTTGTTCAACTCACGGCCAAGGAGTTTGATCTACTGGAATATATGATGAATCATTATTTCCAGGTGCTGACCCGAGAGCAAATTTTAGAAAATGTCTGGGGCTATAGCTTTATGGGCAGCTCCAATATTATCGAAGTCTATATTCGCTATCTGCGCCAAAAGTTAGAAGCCACCCAAGAAAATCGTCTCATCCATACCGTTCGCGGTGTCGGATACATTCTCAGAGAAGCTGTCTAAGGGGGTGTAGCAGATGCTGCATAGCCTACGGCACCACTGGCCAGAATATCTGATTGAGGCCTGGGGATTAGGTCTCTTCATGGTAGCTGCCGGAGTTGCTGTCACAGTGCTTGAGTTTCCTCAGTCGCCTGTGCAGCAATGGCTACCGGATCCATTTGTGCGACGAGCGATTACTGGGGTGGCGATGGGGATAACTGCGATCGCAATTATCTATTCCCCTTGGGGCAAACGCTCAGGCGCTCACATCAACCCCGCCTTTACCCTGGCGTTTTTTCGCCTGGGCAAAATCGCCCCCTGGGATGCGTTTTTCTATATACTGGCTCAATTTCTAGGCGGGTTGGCGGGCGTTTTGCTGGTGACCGTCCTGGTCAGGCAGCCATTTCAAGCGCCTCCGGTCAACTATGTGGTCACGGTGCCAGGGGTCTGGGGATGGGGCGTCGCTTTAGTTGCCGAATTTGTTCTCTCCTTTAGCTTGATGACGATGGTGTTGGTCACCTCCAATTATCCCCGTCTCTCCAATCTAACCGGCCTCTTCGCCGGTATTTTAGTGGCTA
>JBCCRZ010000149.1:0-10840 GCA_039200855.1 Cyanobacteria bacterium P01_D01_bin.44
AGTGATAATCTTGTCAAAAAGCATTAGATGATTTTTGGGAATACTCCCCTGATCAGCGTCGGTAAGCCTTGCTTTCGCCAACTTTGTAACCTCACTTTGATACTGCTCCAGGTTATTTAGAAAGGCTTGACGCTTCGGATCGGACTCATCTTCTTCGATGGGCTTGTAACCTTTACGAACTAAAAACTGGGCAGCTTTTTGCTGCTCATCGGATGAAAACTGTGTGATCGGTATCCACTGATGGAACATCCGACCGATGTTGATTTGGTTGTAGATAAATGGCAGCACATGACTCACCACAATGACGGCTTTGCGCAAAGCCGAGCTATCTGAACTCAAGGTGTAATCAAGGGCAAAACGCGTATTCTCAAATGTATGCCAGTAGATCGAGCGGTTGGTTCGTGCATTCTCGATAGGCTCATAGCCTGGATCCAGGGGGGTTTCGATAAAAACCCACTTGAGATTAGCGGGTGGGTTTTTCAATACATCTCGCAACAGCACATATCCAGAAATCGCCCGCAGCGCAGGGACGCCAAAGTTAAAGCTTTTGACAGTGACCCCTGCTTGGTGTGTAGTCGAGTCAAACACCTCCGGCACGACGTGGTTAAAAACTCGGCTAGAGCCAAAAAAAAGTGCACTATAGTCAGCCTTGTGAGCCTGATAATAGGCATACTTAGGGCTCACAAATACAACATTTGGGGGAATTGCAGGGCTGGGAATAATCTGATTTAACAAACCAGCCGTTACCACAAAGGCCACTAGTGCGATAAAGCTTTGCCTTAAATGCTTACGCAGTCGGGATATTCTCGGCGGCGATAGATGAGAGGGCGATGCCGTAGCAGTTGGTTGAGTCAACACCAGAATATAGTCCTCCCTGGAATGAGCGAGTACATATAACGAAGTCGGCTAAGTCACTAACTAAGATCAGCCTGAAAGAGGGGCAGCGAGAGTGCTCAGCGCGCGTGAGTGATCAGTTCCTCAAGCTTTGAGAGGGCTACGCTGATAATGACTGTCTGTACATCTCAAAACCACAGCCTAAGTGAGCGTGTCACACTTCTTAGTGACTGGAAATAAAGTCACAGGTTCCATCAACAAGAACGTCGTTAGGGCACCGTTACCCAATCGGCAATGTCCCTAAGGATCGGCAATACCCACCCAAAAATGCCGTAAACACCGATCATGTTGAGGCAGGGTGGCTTTCTACAATAGGAACAGCAATAAACAGCACGCATATTCTTATTTTTGAGGGGAGCCGGGCAAATGCAACCAACCAACCCCAATCAGTTTACAGAAAAGTCTTGGGCAGCCATTGCCCAGACTCCAGATATTGCCAAACAGGCCCAACATCAGCAAATCGAAACCGAGCACCTGATGATGGCACTCCTTGACCAAGAAGGGCTGGCAGGGAGTATTTTACAAAAGGCCGGGGCCAGTATCTCAGAGGTTCGAGATTGCACCCAGGCGTTTATAGGAAGTCAGCCTAAGGTCAGCGGCAGTGCTGGCTCGGTTTATTTAGGCCGCTCCCTTGATGTCCTAATGGATCGTGCCGAGGACTATCGTAAAGATTTTGAAGATGACTATATCTCGATAGAACATCTGGTCCTGGGCTATGCCAATGATGATCGCTTTGGCCAGACCCTCTTAAAAAAAATCAATTTAGACGAAACCAAGCTCAGAACTGCCATTGAACAAGTCCGAGGCAAACAAAAGGTGACCGATCAAAATCCCGAAGGCAAATATGAATCACTCGAAAAATACGGACGTGACCTGACCGCGTTTGCAAAGGAAGGTCGCCTCGACCCGGTGATTGGCCGCGACGATGAGATTCGCCGAACGATTCAAATCTTGTCAAGGCGGACTAAAAATAACCCTGTTTTGATTGGGGAGCCGGGGGTGGGTAAAACTGCGATCGCAGAAGGTCTAGCCCAGCGCATCGTCAACGGTGACGTCCCAGAGTCGCTGCGCAATCGTCAGCTGATTTCCCTGGATATGGGCTCCTTGATTGCCGGGGCCAAGTATCGTGGTGAATTTGAAGACCGGCTTAAAGCCGTGCTCAAGGAGGTCACTGACTCCCAGGGACAAATCATCCTGTTTATTGACGAGATCCACACCGTGGTGGGGGCCGGAGCCACCCAGGGAGCCATGGACGCGGGCAACCTGCTCAAGCCCATGCTGGCCCGTGGCGAACTCCGCTGTATCGGAGCCACCACCCTGGATGAATACCGCAAATATATTGAAAAAGATGCTGCCCTCGAGCGCCGCTTTCAGCAGGTGTATGTCGATCAGCCCAGCGTTGAAGACACGATCTCCATTTTGCGCGGCCTCAAGGAGCGCTACGAGGTCCACCACGCCGTCAAGATCTCGGACAGTGCCCTGGTAGCCGCAGCCACTCTCTCGACCCGGTACATTAGCGATCGGTTCTTACCAGACAAAGCCATCGACCTGGTAGACGAATCCGCCGCCAAACTCAAGATGGAAATCACCTCCAAACCGGAGGAGTTAGACGAGGTAGACCGTAAAATCCTCCAGTTAGAAATGGAGCGGTTATCGCTCCAAAAGGAAAGCGACTCAGCCTCCCAAGATCGGCTTGATCGGCTTGAAAAAGAACTGGCCAACCACAAAGAAGAGCAGCGTGCCCTTAAGGCCCAGTGGGAATCAGAAAAGGGCGTGATTGATAAAATCCAGGCCCTCAAGGAAGAAAGCGACCGCGTCAACATCGAAATCCAGCAGGCGGAGCGGGACTATGATCTCAACCGCGCTGCCGAGCTGAAATATGGCAAGCTCACCGATTTGCAGCGGCAGATTGAAACCGCAGAAGCAAATCTGACCGAAACCCAAACCAGCGGCAAGAGCTTGCTGCGAGAAGAAGTCACCGAGTCCGACATTGCTGAAATCATTTCCAAGTGGACAGGCATTCCGGTCAGCAAACTGGTGCAGTCAGAGATGCAAAAGCTGCTCACTTTAGAAGATGAGCTGCACCGACGAGTGATTGGTCAGGATGAAGCCGTCACAGCGGTGGCCGATGCCATTCAGCGATCGCGGGCAGGGCTTGCTGACCCCAATCGGCCCACCGCCAGCTTTATTTTCTTGGGACCCACGGGCGTCGGTAAAACCGAGCTGGCCAAAGCGCTGGCTGCCTACCTGTTTGACACCGAAGAAGCCATTGTGCGCATCGACATGTCGGAGTACATGGAGAAACATGCTGTATCCCGTCTGATTGGAGCGCCTCCGGGCTACGTCGGCTACGACGAAGGAGGGCAGTTAACCGAGGCGATCCGGCGGCGACCCTACGCGGTGATCCTGTTCGACGAAATTGAAAAGGCCCATCCAGATGTCTTTAACGTCATGTTGCAGATCCTGGACGATGGCCGGGTCACTGATGCCCAGGGGCATACGGTGGATTTTAAGAACACCATTATCATCATGACCAGTAACGTAGGCTCCCAATACATTCTCGACGTGGCCGGGGATGACAGTCGCTATGAGGAGATGCGATCGCGGGTACTGGACGCCATGCGGACCAATTTTCGCCCGGAGTTCCTCAACCGCGTGGACGAAATGATTATCTTCCATGGCTTGCAGCGCGAACAGCTCCGACAAATTGTCACCCTCCAACTCAAACGACTCGAGCAGCGACTCGAAGAACGCAAGATGTCTTTGCAACTCTCCACCGCCGCGATCGATTTTCTGGCCGAAGTTGGCTACGATCCGGTCTATGGGGCTCGCCCCCTCAAGCGCGCCATCCAGCGAGAGCTCGAAACTCAAATCGCCAAGTCGATTTTGCGGGGCGACTTTAGTGAAGGCGATACGCTGATCGTTGACATTGAAAACGAGCGATTAGCCTTTAAATCAAGCGCTGTCGCCTGAGTGACCAGCGGCTAGGCCGCTCAACCAACGCAACTGTTAACCCTGTCCACATCCAGACCCGCAGTTTCTCTAATTCTTTAGTTTGCCCATAGAGAAAACCCAAGGGTCTAACCGGATGGGGTTTCAGAAAAGTTGAGTCAACTAATCCAACAACTTTTCTTGGCATTTGTGACGGTATATAAATGGATGTAGTCGCGAACATTTCATCTCCAAAAAGCCTCCCTAAAAAACACACAATAACCATGATTTTCCTTTGCTAGATAGCCTTTTGAGGGATCTTGGAAACATTCGAGCGCCAAATGAATTCTGTATAAGTAGTGATAACTTTTAAGAGAAATAAACTCTTTGTCCAAATGTCCGAGGTTATACTGACTTGACCATAGTTATACTGATGGTTATTGTCAGATAATCAGTAAAATACCTTTAACTGTTTCCAATCAGAACCTCGCTTGTAAATATGCCTTGAACAACTCGTAAACTTTACCCCAAACTCGCTAAGCTTAAAGAACCTAAGCTTAATAGTAGGGGTGTACTTGCTTTAAGAGTTATTGGTGAACACAAAAAATCGTCACTGCCAGACGTAATTACTAGCGTCGTCAGCCACATCCAGTTTGAAACTTGAAGTGATTGACTTGAAGGCTAGTTTGGGGAGCTGGGTCTGGCAAAGGGTTTAGTTAGATTGTTTCGTGTAGGGTCATTAGCCATGGGTGTTGTCAAAACGCTACCCGCTAAAACATATATCAATGTGATGGAAGTCATGGTGACCGAAGAGGTTGACCGACAGCTGTCCCAGCAACCGCCTCGCGTGCTTAAGTATATCAAGCGAGACGAAGTTGAAACCTTTGCCCTAAATCGCTTGCCGGCCCTATATGCCTCTAGTGAAAAAGGCTGGAAATTTCAATATGAAAAGGGATCTCGCACCCTACATCGTCAGGTGGCCGATGCTGTTAGGCAGGCTATTGCAGCGGTGCTCATTGACCCCATCCGCACCTCCCAACCACTGCCGGTAGTCGTGGGTAAAGAGTCTGATGTGGTTCTAGCTAAAATCAGAAAAGCGCTGCATCAACCCCACTTAACCTGGCAGGACGTGTTTCGCCGATTGAGGGAAGATGTGCCAGAAACCAAAACGGAGGAAACTCACCATCATAATCACCGACGCCCCGGCACCTATGGTGATTCTACCTGGCGTCCAAAGCGTCATCCCATCGCGACCAGCAGCTCTGAGAGCAGTCCCCGCAGTTTTGACTGGGATGATTCTCGCTACCGCTAAATGATAGATAGCGCTCGTTCTAGTGTTTGTTAAATGGGTATCTTCAACTCGGTATTAGTCGCTATGACTTGATACCCAGCTGCCGTATACTCTGTTGGATTTTGAATGCTTTATCGGGTTGCCCTGACTGAGTGTAGAGCTGGGTTGCCGCGTTAAAGGCCTGCAAACTTTCAGGGAGCTGACCCAGTTTAAAGTAAGCAACCCCGAGATTTTGATAGATCTCTGGAGAGTTGGGTGCTAACGCAATAGCTGCTTGATAGGCTGTAAGCGCCTCGTCGAGGTAGCCCCGCGCCCGTTGAGCCACCCCCAGGTTGTAATAAGTAATCGCCTGGGTATCGTCAATTGCGATCGCAGCTTCAAACAGAGCAACGGCCTCATTGAGCTGGCCTTGGTGCTTCAGCAAACTCCCTAAATTAATATAGGCCCCCAGTTTAATGCGAGGCAAAATCGGGCTGGCTAAGGCTTGGCGATAGTAGTCCACCGCCCGAGTTAATCGATTCAATGCGCGACAGGCAAGGCCCGCATGGTACCGCAGCTCATAGGCGGTGACAGGATCGGGCTCGGTGACAGCAAGGCCATGCTCCAACAGCGACAAACATTTTGCCCAGTCCCCCAGCTGCCCGTAGAGCGCCCCCAGTTTGTTGCAAAAGTAAGCATCGTCAGGGTGCTCGGCCAGATAGCGCTCCAGGGTCCCCCGCGCGCGCTCAAATTTGGCCTGGGCGGTAATCTCATCCAGGGTATAGCCCGTATGGTCCATGGCGACCGTCCCTAGCTGGGCAATCTGCCAGTGGGGCTCTGCCACCATCAATACTTCAACGCTGTCATCAATGGTCTCGTGGTAAGGCTGGCTAAATCTCAGCGCCGGATGGTTGCGAAACAGTCGAGCTACCTGGGTATAGGGCGATTGCTGTGCGCCCACTTCTCGCCGCAGCCAGGTGATCAGCAAACTATCTTGTATCGGAATAGGCTGATCCGAGTGACCAACCGGTTCATTGGCCATCACCTTTTGCAGGCAGTCGCGTCCGGCTGCGGTCAAGGTCTCATCCGCATCTAATACTAAAATCCACTCCCCCGTTGCCTTTGTCAAAGACGCGTTGCGGGCATCAGCAAAGTCATGGGTCCACTCAACCGTTTTTACCTTTGCTCCTAGGGATTCTGCCACACTAACCGTATTGTCGGTTGAGCCAGTATCAAAGACCCAGATTTCATCCGCTAAATCACGAACACTCTCGAGACAAGCTGGCAGATTAGCTGCCTCATTTTTGACAATCATGCAGACGCTTAGGGACATGGGTGGTGAGGAGTGGGTGGTGGATAGTGGGTGGTGGGTAAAGGGTGAGAGATGAGGGAGATAGGGAGGATGGGGAAGGCAAAGAATTAGGAGCCTCAAATTCCTTACCCTATCTCCCTCATCTCCCCTATCTCCCGTTCCACTCTCTACTCTCCAAGTTTCTGATGGGCGACCGCCAACGCCTGACGCACTTGATCGAACCCGGTACCGCCAGCGCTGTTACGGGCAGAGACGACCTGGTAGGGCGCGATCGCATCATAAATATCGGCTTCAAAAGCGGGGTGCAGGGCCTGCCACTCTTCCAGGGTGAGGTCTTTGAGCAACTTACCGGCGGCAATCGAGGTTTTGACCACTTTGCCCACCAGATTATAGGCTTCGCGAAAAGGGATGCCCTTAGCAGCTAAGTAGTCTGCGACATCAGTTGCATTCGAGAAATCTGCTGCGACCGCCTCTGCCAGACGTTGAGGCTTAAACACTAAGCCCTCTGAGAGCAAGATGGTGATTGCTTGCAAACAGCTCGATACGGTTTTAACCGTATCAAAAATGGCTTCTTTATCTTCCTGTAGGTCCTTGTTATAGGCCAGGGGCAGCCCTTTCATCATGACCAATAAACCTTGGAGATGTCCAAAGACCCGCCCAGTCTTACCCCGTACTAGCTCGGGCACGTCCGGATTTTTCTTTTGGGGCATGATGCTGGAGCCAGTGGCGCAGCTGTCTTTGAGGGTGACAAAGCCAAACTCCTCTGAGGCCCAAAAAATTACCTCTTCTGATAGCCGCGACAGATGCATCACAATCAGGCTGGCGGCGGCGGCAAACTCAATGGCAAAGTCGCGATCGCTCACCCCGTCTAAGCTATTGGCATAAATCTGATCAAACTCCAGCAGCTCTGCTGTGTAATGGCGATCGATTGGAAAGGTCGTCCCCGCCAATGCCCCACATCCCAGAGGCGAGATATTTACTCGCTTCAGCACATCCCCCAGTCGCGCCCAGTCCCGTTGGGCCATCTCAAAATAGGCCAGCAGATGATGGGCCAGGCTCAGAGGCTGGGCGCGCTGCAGGTGGGTATAGCCTGGAATCAGTGTTTCTACATTCTGCTCTGCCAGGGTCACCAGGGCTTGCTGAAATGCCCGTAGCTGCTCGCGGATATGCGCTATTTGCGATCGCAGGTACAAGCGCATATCGGTCCCCACTTGATCATTGCGAGACCGAGCCGTGTGCAGCTTTTTGCCCACATCCCCCACCAGCTGGATCAACCGTCGCTCGACGGCAAAATGGACATCTTCCTCGGTGATGCCAGGATTAAACTCACCTTGCCGATATTCTTGGCGAATTGTTTCTAGACCTTGGATAATTTTCGCCCCCTCTTCGAGGGATAAAATCCCGACCTTGGCCAACATCTGAGCATGGGCCTGGGAGCCCGTCAGGTCATATTCAAGCAGCTCAATATCAAAACCGATGCTGGCATTGAACTCCTCGATAAAAGGATGCAGGGCCGACTCAAAGCGCTGACTCCAAGTTGTAGATTGATTGGGGCTATTCACAGGGGCTCCTAATAAGTCGTCAAACCGCGAACCAGATAGCCAATCACAAACCCGATCAAGAGCGCCCAAACCTGTCCAGATTCGACAAAATTATTCAGGATTTCCCCAGAGCTGCCAAAAAAGTCTTGATCAAAATACTGGCCCACAACCGGCTGGCCCACAACCGGCTGGCCCACAACCGGCGTCCCCAACAGACTCTCTGAAATATCCACACCCGGAATCACCGCTGGAGACTCGAGCGGCAGGGTATTGGCAGTGGGTAAAAGATGCGATCGCAATATCAGGTCAGCGCCGGTATCCAGGAAAGACGGTGAGCTATTGTGCATAGGTTTGGACAATTACGGTTTTTCACCCCAACACAATAGCGCTTAACCTCCTCAGAATGAAGCTATCACCCCAGCATTTTTACGGCAGCACCGATTTTTTGTTGACCCGATCCAGCTACCCACGACCCGTTACCTAGTGGTTTGTCAAAGCTAAATTTTCCGGTCAGACCGACGCGGTGACGCGGGGATGGGGTGACGCGGAGATCCTTGATTGCTAAAGCTCTCCGTGTCTCCGTGTCCCCCGTTCTCCGCGTCCTCACATAACCCTAATTCTTAGCATTGACGCTGCACTAGGCCAAATTCTGCTGAATTGCAGACAGTTGCCTAAACTCTGCGGGCTGAGTCACTCGCAAAACCACCAGGGTTGTATCGTCTTCGCTGGTGCGATCGCTCCCCACAAATCGCCTGAGCAGCTGAAACAAATAGTCAAGCACATCACTAGACTGCTCAATATTTCGGCAGGCCCATTTCACAGCCTCAATCAAATTACCTTCTTCGAACCGCTCTCCCCGCGCGTTTGAGGCATCGGTAAACCCATCCGTATAGAAAATCACCGTATCCCCTGGATGCAGCTGCACCTGGCTTTCGTGATATTGAGTGTCCATATCCAGCCCCAGCAGCATCCCCTCCGCATCCAGCCGCTTCACCGTATTGTTATCGGCTCGCCACAACAGCGGCGGATTGTGGGCGGCGTTCCCGTAAGATAAAACCTGGGTCTTAGGGTCGTATTCCGCATAGAATAGAGTGACAAACCGATTGGAATTTTCCAAATCGTTGTGCATAACCAGGTTGAGGTTTTGCAAAATTTGCCCTGGGGAATGGTCGTTTAGCACTTCTGCTCGCAGCATCCCGCGCAGCATTGTCATCATCAGCCCCGCTGGCACGCCTTTGCCCATCACATCGCCGATGGCAAAGCTCCAGGGTTGAGCCCTTGAGATCGACGAATCGGGACGGCGGAGCTGCTCATAGGTGGTGGGGATAAAGTCGTAATAATCGCCCCCGACCTTGTTAGCCGTAAAACAGCAGGCCGCCATATCGATGCCCTCAATGGTGGGGCACTGCCTCGGCAGCAGCTGCGCCTGGATCTCAGCTCCAAGCTCTAACTCCCGATCGAGGCGCTCTTTTTTGCGCAGCGCAATGGTCAGCTCGTCATTTTCGATGGCAACTGCCGTTTGATCTGCCACCAGACGGACCAGTTTTTGGCGGGTTTCTGTCCAGGCGTAGTCAGGGTCCTGGCTAAAGACATATAGCCGACCTCGCTCACTATTTTGAACAATAATGGCGGTTCCAAATAGCTGGAAATCTGCCCCCAGGTATCGATTGAGCTGATGATCGAGGCTGATCATGGCACTGGCCGCAAGGGTCATGGCTCCTTCTGCCGCCGTCAACGATGCCGTAATTTGCCGCGTGGCCGACTCTAGCGCGAACCGTACCGTCTGGCATTCGTCCTCATCTGGACAGTACAACCGCTCCAAGCGCAGCTGACCATCAGGTCGAAATAAGACCAGCGCCCCCCCGGAGGCGTCTGTGACCCGACTGGCAATCATCGGAATCAGCTCTAGGAACTGACTGAGATTATTCAAACTCCGTAGGGCAAACCCCAGAGAACTCAGCAAATCTTGAATCTTATACTGCTCTCGCTGCAGCCGCGCAACCAGCTCCTTGAGCGCGAATACTGGCGTCGCGCCCGAAAGGGCATTTCCCTCTGGGGTGGAGTTATACAAGAATGGTGGCCTCGATATCTTGGGCGCAGCTGTTATGGCGCGAGCAATCCATTAAGTAGAGTGGTCTGAACCTCAGAGGGTTGATACTGGTCATGGCAAATTTAGCATGCCCGACTCCGGTTTGTGCGCCCATTATTAAAGGAAGAAGATGAAGAATTGGAGGCTAAAAATTAGACACCACCATACCATCTCTCTAGCTTTAGTCAAGCGGGATGTTCTTGGTAGAGCGTCAATTTTTATCACATCAGCTATGCAATCAGCCCCGGATCTACAGAGATAGATTGACTGATGCAGAATCCAACCCTATTGAAAGGCTTTCTGCCTTGCCCCCGATGGCAAAATCAATCGCCTCAGTCAGTTGGTGAGTCATCTGGGGATAATCCACCATCGGTCGCGCAATGAGCACGAGTCGTATCCCCAACATCTGGGCAATTTGATGTTTCACGGGTTCTCCCCCAGCGGCCCCCGAGGCTTTTGCGACCACCGTCGTAATTTGCCACTGTTGCCACAGCGCTTTTTCAAACGCTGGCGTCAGAGGCGGGCGCACCGCGATCAGTCGTTTGGGCTCAAAACCGGCTGCCTGCGCCGCCGCTAACGCTGTTGCCGATGGCAAAATCCTGGCAAACAGAGTTGCCCGTGACTGCCAGGGGGCAAACAGAGTGAGGGCTCGATAGCCTATGGTGAGTAGCACTCGCTGCCCGGCCAGGAGATCCCCGGCCAGGAGAGATGGGTAGTCTGGCACGGTCAGGATGTTGGTAGGGGCAGGAGAGGCAGGGGAAGCAGAGGGGGCAGGGGAGGCAGAGGGGGTGGGGGAAGCGGCG
>JBCCRZ010000150.1:0-10827 GCA_039200855.1 Cyanobacteria bacterium P01_D01_bin.44
GCCAATCAGCAGGTGATGAAGGCGTTGCGCTACGCCTATCGCGATCGTCGTAACCGCAAGCGCGATTTTCGTCGGCTTTGGATTGCTCGCATCAATGCGGCTGCGCGCTTAAACGGGACGACCTATAGTCGCTTAATTGGGGATCTCAAGAAAGCTGATATTCAGCTCAACCGTAAGATGCTGGCTCAGATGGCGGTGCTTGACGCGGCTAGCTTTGCCAAAGTCGTTGAGCTTGCAGGCAAGTAATGGACGTTAGTTACCAGGGGCTGGGTTTTAGAGGTCAGCGCTTGGGTTGGACGTTGCTAGATTGAACGACTAAAATCCATTACCTATCACCTATGGCCTAGACAATGCTTCGTAGCCTGTTTGGTTTTGGTTTACTTTTGGGGGTGCAGCTAGCTGTGCCCTCAATTGCTTTATCTGCAGGGCTTTCAGAGATCCAAGAGCGCGGCTATCTGATTGTGGCGATCAAGGACAACTGGCAGCCCCTCGGGTTTCGAGATGAGACCGGTGAGCTGGTTGGGTTTGAGATAGATATTGCCCGACGCCTGGCAGAGGCTCTTTTGGGAGACCCTAACGCAGTGGAGTTTCAGCCGGTGAGTAATCTGGATAGGGTCAATCAGGTGGTAGATGGCGGGGTGGATGTTGCGATCGCAAACATTACCGTTACTCCCCAGCGACAGCGCATCGCCAGCTTTAGCCTGCCCTACTACCACGACGGCGTGGGCTTTCTAACCCAATCCCCGCAAATTCAAGCCCTCGAAGATCTGCGCACGGGTCAGGTGGCTCTGCTCGACAACTCCAGCACCGTCGCCCATGTACGCTATATTTTGCCAGGGGCCACCTTGACTCCCGTGGCCACCTACCAAGACGCCTTGACCCTGTTGACATCACAGCAAGTTGACGCCTTTGCCGGAGATGTTACTCTGCTGGCAGGCTGGGTACAGCAAGACGACAGCTATCACCTACTGCCTGACATCATTTCGATAGAGCCTCTGGCCATTGTGATGCCCAAAGGCACCCAGTACCGACCTTTACGCCGGGAAATCAACCAGCTCGTTGAAAGCTGGCATGATGAAGGTTGGCTGCAAGAACGCGCTAATCACTGGGGGCTCCCCTAATCTCCATGACGGGGCTGGAGGTGTTCAAGGTTTAGGCGCGTGAGAGAATAGAAGACAAATCGAATCTTGAAATACGTTGGGATTAACATAGGCCATATGGAAAACGGGAATTACCTACTGCTATACCTAGCCGGTTTGATTGCCCTGCTTGGCATTTCGGCATTTTTTGTGCTGCGTCAGGTGTTTAAAACCCGACGCATTGAGAGCACCCTTTCCCGTCTACAAAAGAAACTCGCGAGCCAAAAGGGGACTGCAAAGGAGTATTACGAGTTGGGTAGCCTGCTGATCGATAAAAAACTCTTTACCCAGGCCAGTCTTTATCTACAGCAGGCCGTCAAAACCATCAATGACGAAGAAGAGGGGGAAAACGCTGCCATTGTCTACAATGCCCTCGGTTTCGCCTACTTTGCCCAGGAGCAATACGATCTGGCTATCAAGCAGTACAAAGAAGCCCTCAAACTTGCCCCTGGTTACGTCACCGCCCTGAATAACCTGGGCCACAGTTACGAGAAAAAACAGCTGATGAAACAGGCCCTCGAATCTTACCAACAGGCTCTGGACATTGACGCTAAAAATTCAACCGCAAAACGACGCGCAGATTCACTCAAAAAGCGAGTTGCCACATCTTAATCGAGCGATATGGTCAGTACGCCGCCTACCAAACCTGAAGGCCCCATTCAGCTGTCAGGCATCACCTGGTAAACCTACCAAAAGCTGCAGGCTGAGCTAGACAATCGCAACCTGCGATTGACCTATCATCGAGGTATTCTGGAGATCATGGCTCCCTCACCTGAGCACGAATACTTTAAGAAGGTACTGGGCCGTTTTGTTGAAACCTTATCTGAAGAATTTATCGTCAAGCTTTACCCGATTGGCTCGACCACCTTTGACCGTGAAGATTTAGAAAGTGGGACAGAACCGGATGAAGGCTTTTATTTAGAAGTCAGCAAAGTTAAGGCGGTTAAAGGCAAAAAGCGCATTGACTTGTCCCAAGATCCCCCCCAGACTTGGTGGTAGAAGTCGACATCACCAGCGGGTCTAGACACCGAATGGCCGTTTACACAGCGCTGCAGATTCCAGAGGTGTGGCGATTTGATGGGCAAACCCTGACGATTTTGCATTGGCAGCAGGGTACCTATGTCACCCAAGCCCAGAGTCGAGCCTTTCCTAAAGTTACGGCACAGGACATCGAGGCGTTTTTACAACGTGCCATGGCGACGGACTACCTCGAGTTAGTCAATGAGTTTCGCCAATGGTTAAGGACGCTTTAGCTTTAGTGGGTAAAGCCCCTTACCTCCTCTGCTCCCTCTGCCTCCCCTGCTCTATCTTCAAAGCGGTGCCTGTAACTGACTTTTACTAAGGGCCGATTGGACAGCAGCCTGCTGGTCGCGGTGGGTGAGCCAACGATGGTAGGTGCGGTTGTGAACCTGGACCGAGTGGCCCATCATCCGGGCGGCTACCGTATCGGGAATGCCAAATAAAATAGTGCGCACCGCCCAGGCATGGCGCAAATCATAGGGCGAAAACGGAATCTGGTAGCGTCGAAACTGAGTTGTGACCTGCTGCCCGATGCGCTGCAGAGTGGTTTGGTTGAGATCGGTTTTGATTGGGGGTAAATCGAGCGATCGCAACTTAAATCGCTCGACCCACTCTGGATAAAACGGCCATACATCATGGCTACCAGTTTTGGTCGTTTCTAGCACCTCAATCACCCCGTCAGCTCGCGAGTCGCAAAAAAACACCTCATGGTTGCGCAAACCATAGGTGGCCATCATGGCGTAAACAAACTGCCATTGAGGGTTTTTGATCATTTCATACACCTCGACAATTTGCTCGTCAGAGGGTAAGTCGCGCACCTGGGTTTGGCTATTGCCATACCCCCCCCAAAAAGACTTTAAATCGGTGGGCAGCTCAATTTGCAAAAACTCAGCCAGGGCCGCTAAAGCCGTGCAGCAAACCTGACGGCTGCGGGAGTGAGCGGTCGTACTTTGGACGGTGGCGTAGATCAGCTCCGGCAGGCTGAATTGGGGATGTTGCTCGACTGTGCTCTGAAGCTTACGCAGGTAGGGCGCATAGGATTTTTCCCAGGTGGTCTTGAGGGATGCTGGCTGGGTGGTCGCGCCACGCTCAGCAAAAAAGTGAGCTTCAAACTGTTGGATTTGCTCAGCCAGGGTTGCCCCGCTTAGCTTGAGTCCGGCAGCGGGTCCCAGGTACTGCCGCCAATCATAGGTATTTTGAATCAGCTGGGCCGCAATCACCTTGGCTGCTTGCTCAATCTGCTTGAGGCCTGCTTTCGTCGCAGGTAGCCCCAGCGGAATCCGCTGCTGATAAGGTTTGAGTCGGGCACTGCCCGGTCGAGGGGGTAGCGTGCCGCGCAGGCTGAGCTTTTCACCCCGGCGCTCGATCTTGAGCCCTAATTGGGCTGCTTTGAGGCGCTGGTTGATTTTCTCAAGTTGGGCATCCAGGGGATGGGGGATCGCTTTGGTCAAATCTGATAGCCCTTAACGGAGGTTAGTTGTTACGATAAGCAAAGATGATTAAAATTTAGCTGCAAGGATACAAAGTTTGTTATGGGTCGCACTGGGGTTTTACTGCTGAACTTGGGAGGTCCCGAACAGCTAGAGGACGTCCGTCCGTTTTTGTTCAACCTTTTTGCCGATCCTGAAATTATCCGGTTGCCGTTTCCATGGTTGCAAAAGCCACTGGCCTGGTTGATTTCTAGCAGTCGGGCTGAAAAGTCCCAAGAGAACTATAAGCAAATTGGAGGCGGCTCCCCTCTACGACGGATTACCCAGGAGCAGGCTGATGCCCTCAAGACCCAGCTTCAGACCCAGGGCTATGATGCCAAAGTGTACATCGGCATGCGATATTGGTATCCCTTCACCGAAGAAGCAGTAGCTCAGATTAAAAATGACGGCGTCGAAGACCTAGTCATCTTACCGCTGTATCCCCAGTTTTCTATCAGTACTAGTGGTTCTAGCTTTAGATTGCTTGAGCAGCTTTGGTTAGACGACCCCTCTCTTAATCGTATCAACTACACAGTTATCCCCTCCTGGTACAACCGTGAGGGCTACGTGGAGGCGATGGCCAATCTGATTACTCAAGAAATCGATAAGCTGCCCAACCCGGATGCAGCTCACGTTTTTTTTAGCGCCCACGGTGTCCCTGTGAGCTATGTCGAAGAAGCCGGGGATCCCTACCAGCGCGAAATTGAGAAATGCACTGAGCTGATTATGAAGCAGCTCAATCGCCCTAACGGGCATACCCTTGCTTACCAAAGTCGGGTGGGGCCGGTGGAGTGGCTAAAGCCTTACACGGAGGATGCGATCGCAGACCTCGGAGCCAAAGGTATCCACGATTTGGTCGTTGTCCCTATTAGCTTTGTCTCTGAGCACATCGAGACCCTTCAAGAAATCGACATCGAGTATCGAGAACTGGCCGAGGAAGCGGGTATCGAAGGCTTTCATCGGGTCCCGGCACTGAATACTGACACCACCTTTATTAGAGACATGGCTGACATGGTGGTTGAGGCACTCAAGGCCCCTCGTAAGCTGTTTTCGGACGTGGTACAGCCGGAGAAGCGGGTCCGCATTTATCCCCAAGATAAATCTGCTTGGGGGCTGACCCCCTTTGCCGAAGTCTGGAACGGTCGTCTGGCGATGGTAGGCTTTTTGGCGCTCCTGCTCGAATTGGTGAGCGGTCATGGACCTTTGCATTTAGTGGGTTTGCTCTAGCATAGGTTTGAGTGCCCCAACCCCACCTCCGCGCTTCCGTTCAGCTGAGTTCCCGTCGAAGCTCAAACCGCAGACATGTCTTTATCTCAACCGGGCATCGCCATTAGGGATCAGTTTCGAGCTGCCCTGGTAGGGACTTATCTAGCTGAGTTTAGATTTAGGGCGTCCTCGGAGAGATCCTCTGGGTTTAGAGCATTCAGCCTGAGCGCTTTGCCAGCCAAGTCGCCCCAGGCTCAAGACCCTGTGGACCAGCTGGTTGAGCTCGTACCCTGGCTACTACAAAACTACGGTCAGAGCCATAGCCAAAACCATAGCCAAGACCAGGCTAGCGTCATCAGAAATAGAGCGGATAGCACCCAGCAAATGGCCAGGCTCCTAGCCTGGAGTTTAGAACATTTGCTTGACCAGCGCGCTCCCCAGACGTTATTAGATACACTGTCCCAACGGTTATGTCTGGTTGAGCGCAGCGCTGCCCCATCGATGATTGCCTTGCTTGAGAGCGCCCTCAAAGGAGAACGGCAGACAGCAAAGACCTTGACTACCTCCCTTTTACCAATGCTACGGCTGCAAGGTCCTGAGCTTTTTCCGATCGGGGTAGCCCTGTATAGTTTCTTGAGGGTTCCGGAAAGCTATGGTTTAGCCGTGAAGTATGCCTTTGACTGTACGCACTCTAGTGCGATCTCGGCACTGACCGGCTTATTAGCTGGGGTCCATGGGGGTCTATCTCAAATGCCAATGGCTTGGTTGATACCGTGGTTGACTACCGTGGGCCCTTTGCTAGATTTGACTCACTTAGACTTGACGCAAGGGGATGGGTTGACTGAGCTGTGGTCTAAAATCGATGCGCCTTTTTATCAATGGATGGGCGCTCCAAGCAGCCAGCTGACTAGAGAAGTAGAGGCTCATCCACCGGTAATGCCATTACCGTCGATATAAATGGCTATCAATCTATAATATCTAAGTGACGTCCAGGTCTGGGTAATGTCTTTAGATAATGCCTAAAAATCATGTGTAAAGTGCGTTCCTGTGCAATGTCAAATTCAATATCAGCTAAGGTGCGCTTTTCTACACGTTCGAATCGTCAATAGCGATTCCCCCTGCCCCTGATTGCATATGCTTCAGTCCATATTTTCTGAGTCAATGGTTTCTTAGGCGGTTTTTTAGGCCGATATTGGTGGGGTAATGAAGACACTCCAGTCGCTTGCAAAGTTTATGAATCAGTGCTGGCGGTGGTCGTTCTGGCTATGGCTAAAGCGACCGTTTTATTCTGCAAGTCGATGGTTAGGGCAAGTAGCTGAGCCATGGCTACCTCGTCTGAGAAAATGGTTGCCCATCGAAGACGCTTCATTATCGGTACTCACCCATTCAAATTCTGCCATTCGTCAGTCGACGACCCTGGCAAACCGTTCGACGGGCCTGCATTGTATGTCCCGTAACTCACTGTTTAATCAGACTCAATTCGCAATTGTGCTGGCGATGTTGCTGCTGACAGCGGGGTTAGGCCAGCGATTTTACAATCAGCCGGTATTAGGGGTAGACACCCTTGCTCCTGAAACCCTGACGGCCCCTGAGTCAATCACCCTGGTTGATCATCAAAGTACGGACGAAAGCCGTAACGCAGCTCGCAAGGGAGCCGTTCAAATTTTAATGTCGGACCCCGCAACTACCGACAAAATCAAGCAAGAAACCACAACCTTACTGCGCCAGGCCAGTGAAATCCGTGAGCTGATTGGGCGATTTCCTTATTTATCCACCTCGACTCTGTCCACCACGACCCAACGCTACCTGCGCAGCTCCACCGACCGGGAATGGAATGCAATTTGGAATCTGGCTCAGCAGTCACAGGTGACGGTTTCCCTGGTAAATCAGGGAACCGGGTCAGGTGGGCCGCTCCAAGAGCAACTGAATAATCTCAGTTTTGAGCAAAAAGCAGCTCTCGAGGAGCTATTGCGGTATCGTCAGCAGACATCTCCCCAATCCTTTTTAGCGGTGGGGACTCAAATTCAAGCCAATCGCTTGCAGTATAAAAAGGCCCAAGATCAGCTACAACGCCTCGGCCAAACCAACCGGCCCTTCAATGCAAAACTCTTTGAACTGAGTGAGCTAGAGTGGCAGGCAACCCAACGGACCATTCAACAGGTGCTGCAGCGAATGCTGATCCAGGGAATTCACCCAGGGATGCCCGATGATCTGCTGCGGGATGCGGTAGAAGCCCAGCTGCAGGGGTCACAATCGTTTGAAGCTGAGCAGGTGTCAGCGAACTTGCTGATAACGGTTTTGCGCCCTAATTTGATCGAAGACCCGGAACGCACTCGACTGCGGGCCGAACAAGCCGTCGAAGAAGTCAAGCCCGTGACGGTGTCTATCGTTCAGGATGAGGTGATCGTAAAACGGGGAGAAAAGATTACCCGAGAAGATTTTGTCTTGCTCGATCACTTTAGGCTGACCCGACGGCGCTTTAACTGGATTGGCTTCACAGGCTTTGGGGTATTGGTAGGCTGCTGTACGGCCTTGTTTTTATGGCTAGAGCATTCCCGTTCGGGCGGGCTGCGTCAGCGAGATCATTTATTAGTATTATTGCTGGCTTTAGCGGTGGCTGTGCTGGTGGCCATTGGCACCCCCACCCTGGGGTTGCCAGCTGTTGGCCTTTTGATCAGTAGCTTTTATGGGGTGGTGTTGGGCGGGGCAGCCGTGGGGCTGCTGTTACTGCTGCTGCCGATTGGGGCCAATGTGGCCCTGGTGCCACTGGTGGCGGGGGCGACGGCGGCTATGGTAGGGGTCTGGTTTGCACCAAAGCTGCGATCGCGAGAAGAATTCGCCCTATTGGGCGGAGTGGTGGGCCTGACCCAGGGCATTGTCCATCTGCTACTGACGCTGATGGTCAGTGTGGTGTCGGTATCGGCCTGGTATACCCTACTGACCGGCTCTGCCATGCAAGGCATTTACGGCGTTGCCTGGAGTATTGTCGCCCTGGGGATTAGCCCCTATTTGGAGTCAGGTTTTGATGTGGTCACCCCAATTCGTCTGGCGGAGCTATCTAACCCTAATCGCCCCTTGCTCAAACGGCTATCAGCCGAGGCCCCTGGCACCTTTCAACACACCATGTTTGTGGCAAATTTGGCGGAGGCTGCGGCCAGAGCATTGGGGCATAATGTTGAGCTGGTTAGAGCGGGGACGCTCTACCATGACATTGGCAAAATGCACGATCCGCTGGGTTTTATTGAAAATCAGATGGATGAGCCCAATAAGCACGACATCATCAATGACCCCTGGGTGAGTACCGATATCATCAAGAAACATGTTTCCGTGGGGATCGAGATGGCCCGCAAACATCGCCTACCTAAGGCGATTCGGGCATTTATTCCAGAGCACCAGGGGACCATGCAAATCAGCTACTTTTATCATCAGGCCAAGGAAATTGGGGCGGAGCACCCTGAGATGGAGATCCGAGAGGATGATTTTCGCTACGATGGCCCTATCCCCCAGTCCCCTGAAACCGGCATTGTGATGCTGGCTGACTCCTGTGAGGCCGCGCTACGTTCCTTAAATAAGGATGCCAGCCTGGAAGAGGCTTACAACATGGTGAATAAGATTTTACGGGCGCGCTGGAAAGACAATCAGCTGGTGGAGTCATCCTTGAGCCGAGACGATATGACCGTGATTGCCAATATTTTTGTGCAGGTCTGGCAACGCTATAACCATAAACGCATTGCCTATCCTAAGGCGGCGCTGATGCCATCTGGGCGGCAATCTAGCTGATATGGACGCCAATGATTTAGCCTTTGCCCCTGCGCTAGAGCAGGCCCGTTTAATCCGCACTAAAGTCATTTCTCCCCTGGAGCTGACGACACTTTATCTACAGCGGATTGAGCAACTCAATCC
The DNA here is from genome assembly GCA_039200855.1 of Cyanobacteria bacterium P01_D01_bin.44. Taxonomy (GTDB): domain Bacteria; phylum Cyanobacteriota; class Cyanobacteriia; order Phormidesmidales; family Phormidesmidaceae; genus SIO4C1. The sequence continues at coordinate 8,738 of JBCCRZ010000150.1, forward strand.
GCAATTGGGCAGCTACTTTACGGTGATGGAGGAGCTTGCGATCGCAGACGCCGCCACTAAAACCGAGCAGCTAGCCCACCGAGCAGACTTAACAGACCTGCCTCCCTTTTTTGGCGTGCCGATTTCGATTAAAGACCTCAAGCCGGTGAAAGGGGTGCCCTGCAGCTACGGCCTGCGCGTCGCCAAAAAACGCATTGCAGACGTTGACGACGGCATTGTTCGCCAAATTCGCCAGGCGGGTTTTGTAATTTTGGGCAAAACCGCCACCTCCGAGCTGGGGTCATTTCCCTATACCGAGCCCAGGGGGTTTCCCCCCGCTCGCAACCCTTGGAATCTGGATTACACCCCCGGAGGCTCGAGCGGTGGCGCTGCCTCTGCACTGGCCGCAGGGCTGTGCCCGATTGCCCATGGGTCAGATGGGGGAGGCTCTTTGCGAGGACCTGCCTTTTGCTGTGGTCTGGTAGGCCTCAAACCTTCGCGGGGGAGAGTGTCCCACGCACCCACCGGCGATCGCATCAGCGGCTTGGCCATCGAAGGGGGGCTGGCTCGCACCGTGGCTGACGCCGCAGCCATGCTCGATGTGATCTCTGGCTATGTGACCGGCGACCCTTACTGGCTACCCGATCCCAGCGAATCTTTCTGGACGGCGACCCAGCGCCCGCCCCAGCCATTGCGAATTGCCATGACCACATCGGTTTCCCCTGTGGGGCAAGCCGATACCGTCTGTCGACAGCCGGTTGAAGCGGTGGCGACTCTGCTGGAGCAGTTAGGACATTCGGTGGAGGGGGCGAGCCCCAATTTTGAGGGATTGGTGGACCCGTTTGTGACGGTTTGGCGCTCGGTACTGGACGAAAGCGGTGTGCCGTTTATTTTTTTAAGTCGGTTTAACCGCTGGCTACAGCGTAAGGCTCGCTTTACCTCCAGCGGTCAGTATCTCAAGGCGGTCACCGAGCTACAGCTACGCTCTCGCCAAATCGTGGCCTTTTTTGACCAGTACGATGTGTTGCTGATGCCCACCTATCTGCATCCCACCATCCGCATTGGCGAATGGGCCAGACTCGGCCCCGCTAAGACCCTGGATCGGATTATCCACTGGGTTGCGCCCTGCCCGCCGTTTAATGCCACCGGACAGCCTGCCATTTCTATTCCAGCAGGGTTCACCCCTGGAGGGCTGCCGTTGGGGATACAGCTGGTGGGTAAACCCGCCGCCGAAGCGACCTTGCTCTCACTGGCTGCCCAGATTGAGACGGCTAAACCTTGGGCACAGCATCGACCTGCGATTGGGATTTTGTAGTGGGTGGAGAGTCAGCCCCATCTCCCCCATCTGTGGGCAATGCCCACCCTACGCCCTCCCCATCTCCCCCATCTCCCCCATCTCCCCCATCTCCCCCATCTCCCCCATCTCCCCTGTCCCCGCGTCCCCGCGTCTCCCTTTCTCCTTTCCCCCTTCCTCTTTTCTTCAAAACTTTTTGAAATTACCTTGAGACATATCAAAAGTCCTCGCCAAGGACTTTCGGTTGTCCGTACTCTAAAAGCATGGTGCATTGACCTCAAAATTATCTATAACTAAAGAAGACGTGCGCCCGATTACCCATGAGTGAGCTATACGCGGCTGAAGATGCCCAGCGAATTTTGCAGATTGCGATCGCAAAAGACACCGAGTCCGGTGAGCTCTCCAAGGGGCAGTTGCTAGAAATTGCATCAGAACTGGGCATCCACGCCGATACCTTGTGGGCCGCTGAGCGAGAGTGGCTGGGACTTAGGCATGAAGCTCAAGAACAGGAACTATTTCATGAATATCGCAAGCAAAAATTTCAACACCATTTGGTCCGCTACAGTATCGTTAACGGCTTTTTAGTGCTAATCGATTTACTGATGGGTGGAGGCCTAGGATTTTCGCTCTACATTGCACTGTTTTGGGGGCTACCGCTGTCGCTGCACGCCTGGCGGACCTATCAGCGCGGTGGATATCGCTATCAGCAAGACTTTGATAAGTGGCAGCGGCGGCGATTGGTCAAGCAGTCGGTGGGTAAGCTAGTTAATCGAGTTTTGGGAGCTTAGACTGCCTGATACATTAGGCAGTCTAGATA
>JBCCRZ010000151.1:0-10771 GCA_039200855.1 Cyanobacteria bacterium P01_D01_bin.44
CATCGCGGTATCGTCTGGCGGGTCACCTTTGATAGCGCAGGCGAGCGACTGGCCTCCGCCAGCGCCGACGGCACCGTCAGAATTTGGAACCTGAGAGCCACCGACCTGCTTAAGCAAAGCTGTCGGTGGCTCCAGGATTATCTTCAGTACAATTTAGAATTAGACGAAGAGGATCGGACCATCTGTAGTTGAAGAAAATATTAAAGCTGATTTAATCGCAACATTTTTCCCATTGTTTTTTCTAAATGAGAGCGAACTTCTCGATTTTCAGTGATAAATTTACGGATGCTTTCGATCTCTCCCAGATTGGAATTACCATGTTTAGAGACTATTTTACTTAACTCTCCTTTGACTGTGTGAAAATTGCCGGAGTGATCCTGGATCATGACCCCATCCACTCTGATGGATTTCATCTTCACGATGGCAGCATCGTTTAATAAATTAGGCTGAAAAGTCCACACTAAAGATTCCTTAGAACCGTTTGATGCGATGATTGAGTGGAATCCCATAGCATTGGCAGCTTGTTCGTCTCTCTCAAATCTTGATAGTTTTTTATTATCCGGCTTCAGTAAAGCAGCAGCAGCTTGATTCGCCGCCTCAATAGCAAATTGATGGTTTGTTTTGATATCTTTTGCACAGCCATAATATAGCCTGTGCTGCTGTGTAGCTGAGCAAGTCCAAAGATCGTTGTCTTCATCGTTGCCAAACACCTCCGTTATCCCATTAACAATCTGTAGTACAGGTTCTTTAATATCCTTTTCAGCAACTGGAAGTAAGACAGAAAAAACATCGTTACAATCATGAGGACAGGCCACGTTATACATGCCAACAGTTTTGTTATACGCTTTAATCAGCGCTTTCTCAGCAGCTACTTTAATAGCACTTTTAGCGGCTGCTTCTCGATCGGCTTGTGCAATATTTCCATTACTCAAGATTTTGCTATATTCGAACTGTGCTTTGCCGATGACATTAACTGGCAAGCTTTCTAATGTATTGCACTTCTGAACATCCAGTGAGTTTTCCTTAGGTTTGGGATCTTGTGTCCCGGAGAGAGCCGTATCGTCAAGTTCGATTTCTGCACTAGCATCTCCATACGAAAACTTAATCTTGATAGTACTCATATTTTCTCCTTGGTCATTAATGAGTTGTTTCTCTCAGGTCTCAACTATGGCAAGCTACTGAAACTTTGCCAGTCGGAAAAAGTCGGCGAGAAAAGTCGGAAAAGTCGGGTGTGATTTTTAAGGGAAAAGTACCCTCAAGGGTAATGTCAAAACGTGGGTGGATGCCCTCAGAATGAGGGCCACTCATTAGAGCTACTTCTTTGGTCTTCTTTAAGCTTCGTAAATTGGGTTGGAAATTTAGCTCAATGCAGATGTTGAAAAGGGGATAAGCACCCATCGATCTCAGTTCTCTAATTGAGTAAGTAGGTTATTCCAATGATGTTTCAGACATTGAAGCCCCCTTTCGTCCCCCAATTCTGGGGGAGGCTAGACTCAAAGCCCCCAAAGCTGGGGGTTGGGGGCCTTATACGAGGAAGCCAAATATCTGGTTTTCTATCTTAAAAATGATTGTGTTAACCCACTTATCTTAGACCCGTCATGACTTTTGAAGACGCCTTTGATATTGTTGATAATGCCCTCTTTGCTACCCAGGGAAAGCACCTGAGCAATCTACAAAAAGCCATCCTAGAGAGTGCCTGGCTAGGGAAAACCTATACCCTTGTTGCTGAGGTAACTTATTGTACCGAGGGGCACGTGAAAGATGTGGCCTCTGATCTATGGAAGCAGCTCTCAGAGAGTTTAGGCACGCGGATTGGGAAAAAAAGCTTTAGGGCGATTATAGAGCAGCAATGTCAACCTGTAGGAGATAGAGCTGACTGGGGTGATGCGCCAGATGTTTCAGTTTTCTTTGGGCGTGAGGTAGAACTGTCTACCCTTGAAAGATGGATACTACAGGATCATTGTCGCCTGGTAGCCATTCTGGGGATGGTGGGGGTCGGTAAAACATCGCTAGTTACGAAGCTGGCCCATCACTTGGCGGGTTCATTTGATCGGGTGATTTGGCGTAGTTTGCAGAATGCACCGTCGGTAGACACGATTCTCTCAGCGCTGATCCCATTTCTGTCCAATCAGCCGACGATGGATTTACCGGATTATCTGGATACTAAGATTCTACGGTTGTTAGAGCATCTGCGAGCCTCGCGCTGTCTGCTGGTTTTAGACAATGTCGAATCGGTGCTGGACCCCCATCAAGGGAATTGTGGAGGCTATCGTGCCGGATATGAGGGCTATGGTCAACTGATAAGTGCGTTGGGCAGTAGTCAGCACCATAGCTGTTTGCTGTTAACCTCCCGAGAAAAACCCCAGGGTTTAGTGCCCCTGGAGGGGGAAACCCTGCCGGTGCGATCGCAACAACTCAAGGGGATATCATTGTCCGCAGGCCAGGGTGTTTTACAACTGAAGGGGAAAATCAAGGGCTCAGCAGCCCAGTGGCAGGCGCTAATTGAGCGCTATGGGGGAAATCCACTGGCCTTAAAGATAGTGGCGGCTGCGATCGCAGATTTCTTTGATAGCAATCTAGCTAACTTCTTAGACTTCTTAAAGCAAGGACCTTTCATTTTTGACGATATTCGTACCCTGCTATCACAGCAGTTTGAGCGCCTGAGTCGCCGCGAGCAGGAGATTATGTACTGGTTGGCGATCAATCGAGAATCGGTGTCGTTACAGTCCTTGCAAACCGATTTGGTCCATAAAGGATCAACCTGTGATTTGTTTGGTGCGATCGCAACCTTACACCATCGGGCTCTAATCGAGAAAAATGCGGCTGGGTTTAGCCAACAACCGGTCGTAATGGAATATCTGATTGATCGATTCACCGCACAGGTTGCCGAAGAGATCGCTACTGGTGAGTTTGTCTTGTTTAATCAACATGCCTTGGTGAAGGCCCAAGCCAAAGACTATATCCACCAGGTTCAAGAGCGTCTGATTCTCCAACCAACAATTGAGATATTAGTGGCCCAGATGGGCTCTGTCAAGGCACTGACAAACCACCTAACGAACCTGTTAGAAACCCTACGGGCAAGATCGTCTGGCCCTGGTTATGCCGGTGGCAATATTCTCAATCTGTTGCGCCAGCTACACGTTGATTTAAGGGGGTATAACTTTTCCGGTTTGCCCATTTGGCAGGCAAATCTGCAAGATATCTGTTTACACGATGCGAACTTTTCGGAGGCTGATTTAACCCAGTCTAGGTTTTCAGAAACCCTGGGGAGTATTTTATCGGTAGCCATCAGTCCGGCAGGGGGCTATTTCGTCACGGGAGATGTAGAAGGAACCATCCAGTTGTGGCAAATCCAAACCGGTCAACGATTGCTTTCTTGTCAAGGGCATACCAATTGGGTACGCTCAGTCGCCTTTCATCCCGATGGTCAAACCTTTGTCAGTGGTAGTTATGACCACACCATCCGATTGTGGTCAGTTGAGAATGGCCAGTGTCGCACCGTTTATCAGGGCCATCGACGGGGCATTTGTGCGGTGACCTTTAGCCCAGATGGGCAACGGTTAGCCAGTGGCAGTGCTGACGGGACCATCAGGCTATGGGGTTATCATTCAGGGCAATGCCTCAAAACCCTCACAGACCATACTGACTGGGTTAATGCCATCGCCTTTAGCCCAGATGGACAACAGCTGGCCAGTGGCAGTGCTGACGGCACTCTCAAACTCTGGAATTATCACACAGGGCAATGCCTCAAAACCTTCACAGGTCATACGTTAGGGGTCAACTCAGTGGCCTTTAACCCCGATGGTCAGACCCTGCTCAGTGGCAGTGCCGATCAAACCATCAAGCAATGGCAGGTCGCTAGCGGTGAATGTCTAAAAACCTTCAGAGGTCATACCGATGCGGTTAATGCGGTTGGCTTTAGCTTTGATGGCCAATGTCTGGCCAGCGGTAGCGCGGACCAAACCCTCAAGCTATGGGATGAACAAACCGGACACTGTTTCAAAACCCTCATAGGCCATCACAATGACATTTGGTCAATAGCGTTTAGCCCCGTTGATCAGATCTTAATCAGCGGCAGTGCTGACCAAACCGTCAAACTGTGGGATAGACAGACCGGAGATTGTTACAAAACCGTTAGCGGCTATACGCACTGGATTAATGCGGTGATGTTTAGTCCGGATGGTAAATGCCTCATAGGAGGTGGCTTTGGACAAACCCTTGGGATCTGGAACTATCACACGGGCCAGTTGCTCAAGACCCTCACAGGTCATACCGCTCCCATCTGCTCAGTGGCGATCAGCCAGGACCAGAACATGCTCGCCAGTGGTAGTGCAGACCAATCTATTAGACTTTGGCATGGGCAGACTAACCAGTGTTTGCAACAGCTCATCGGGCATCGTAGCTGGGTATGTTCTGTGGCCTTTAGTCCGGATGGTACTCATCTAGCCAGCGGTAGTTTTGATCGCACTGTAAAACTATGGCAGGTTAACCAGGAAACATGTCTAAAGACCCTAGTGGGCCATGATAATGTGGTCTGGTCGGTCGTTTTTAACCCCCTCGATCAAACCCTGGCCAGCGGTAGTGCAGACCATACAATCAAGTTATGGGATAGTCAAACAGGGCAATGTCTGAAGACACTCATTGGCCATGACAATGTAGTCTGGTCAGTCGCTTTTGATCCAACCGGTCAAACCCTGGTCAGCGGTAGCGCCGATCACACTGTTAAACTGTGGGACTGTCGAACCGGCCACTGCCTCAAAACCTTGGTAGGGCATACTAGCTGGGTTTGCTCAGTTGTTTTTAGCCATGGTGGAACAATTTTGGCCAGCAGCAGTGCAGACCATACAATCAGGCTCTGGAATCCTCAGGCTCAAACGTGCTACCAAATTTTGAATGGTCATACCCATGGCGTTTACACAATCGCCTTCAGTCTCGATGACCAGATCCTGGCCAGTGGTAGCCAAGATGGCACGATTAAACTGTGGGAGGTGGCAACAGGAAAATTGCTCGACACGCTGAGACCGCCTCGCCTTTATGAGGGCATGAACATTACCCAAGCAACTGGTCTGACAGCAGCCCAGCGTTCCACCCTCAAGACTTTGGGGGCCGTAGAGCGAAGCGTTTAAGTGAGTTAGGGTGCGCGATTTCACACGCTATATTTGGCAATGAGATCTCTCCTGAACTCTCCACTACCAAATCCTTTAAACCTGTATCTGCAATAACACCGTCGGTAGCAAGGACCACCGACCATAGGAGCTAGATTCGGCAAATGTCACGACTGGGGGTTATAAACCCGCTTGTGGGTGCTATCTATTATTGTGGAGAGGACCATGGAAAGACTGATCGCGCTTTTGGGTTTGGGTGTATTTGTGGGGTTTGCGTATCTGATCTCGGTTGATCGACGAGCGGTGCGCTGGCAGACAATTCTCTGGGGGTTAGGGCTACAGCTGCTCTTTGCTCTGTTTATTTTGAGAACGCCGATTGGTTTATCTATCTTTCAGAGCCTGGGCAGCGGGGTGAGTGCGTTTCTAGATTTCTCTGATGCTGGGGCTTCTTTCGTTTTTGGTGAAAACTTTCAAGATTTTTTCTTTGCCTTCAAAGTGTTGCCGACGATCATTTTCTTTTCGGCATTTATTAGCCTGCTGTACCATTACAACATTTTGCAGTGGGTGGTCAGCATCGTGGCTCGGCTGATGGTCCGCACAATGAAAACATCGGGCTCAGAGACCTTGTCAGCGGCGGGCAATATTTTTGTGGGGCAGACCGAAGCACCCCTTTTGATTAAGCCCTATGTCTCAACCATGACAATGTCTGAGCTGCACGCTGTGATGACCGGCGGGTTTGCAACCATTGCTGGGGGGGTGCTGGCCGCGTATGTGTCGTTTGGGGTACCTGCCGAGCACCTGATTGCTGCCTCGGTGATGTCAGCCCCGGCTGCGCTGGCCATTTCTAAGCTGATGTTTCCTGAAACTCAGGAGTCGCCCACTCGCGGAGAGGTGAGTCTGGAGGTTGAGAAAACCAGCGCCAACGCGATCGATGCGATCGCAAACGGCACCCTTGACGGCTTGAAACTGGCGCTGAATATCGGTGCCATGTTCATCGCATTTCTAGGCATCTTGGCTGCTGTCAACGCCCTGTTTGGGACGGTGGGCGGATGGTTTGGCTATCCTGAGCTGTCGCTAGAGCTGATTTTGGCGACGTTGCTGGCCCCGATTGCCTGGCTGATGGGGGTCCCCTGGGCCGACTGCAGCGCGGTCGGTATGCTCCTGGGCAAGAAGACCATCTTAAATGAGTTTATTGCCTACGTCGATTTGCAAGCCCTGATTGAAGATGAGGCCATCTCAGAACGGGCGATTGTGATCGCCACCTATGCCCTCTGCGGCTTTGCCAACCTTGGCTCGATCGGCGTCCAGATCGGCGGTATCGGCGGCATTGCCCCCAATCGCCAGGCCGACCTCGCTAAGATTGGCGTTCGGGCAATGGTGGCAGGTACCCTCGCCTGCTTTATGACCGCCTGTATTGCCGGCATCCTTCTGTAGGATGTGAAAGTAACATCGCCCGCCACAGATGGCCCGGAAATGATCTCAGAAAACTCCCTCGCCCAGCCACCCCGATTCAAGGTAGCCTGATTCTTAAACTTGATTCTTAAACTTATAGTGGTGACCTTTCGTAGTCCATACATTTATGACACTGCTACAGGTACTGGGTGCGCTATTAATTTTTGTCCTGTGTCCGCTGCTAGGGGGCTTGCCACTGACAGGGTGGATCGTGCGGCTGTTAGCAGGTAAACAACTGCGAGAGACCGGCACCCGAAATGTCAGCGTCTCAGCCGCGTTTTACCACGGGGGCACCGCCGTAGGGATTCTGAGCGTGGCCGCTGAAGCCTTTAAGGGCATTGCCGCTGTTTTGCTGGCCCGCTATTTTTTTCCCGCCGATCCGATTTGGCCGGTAGTGGCGCTGATTGCCCTGGTGATGGGGCGCTACTGGGTGGGGCGCGGGGCCGGGGTCACCAATGTGGTGTGGGGGTTTTGGGTCTATGATCCGGTGGTGGCGGGTCTGACGTTTTTGATCAGTTTGATCGGCTTTACCTTGTTTCGTCAGCGACAGCAGGGTCGCCTATTGGTGTTGGTGCTGCTGCCGCTGCTGACCGCCCTACGCCATGGTGACGGTCTGCGGATAGTAGCGGTGGCCTGTCTATCTGGGATCATTTATTGGATTTATCAAAAACTGCCCGATGATTTAGATTTGCCCGCCAGTGGCGGGCGTGTTGAGTCCCAGTCGATGTTTCGTTTTTTTCGCGGGGAGGGTGCCTTGAAATCATTAGAGCGGGTGTTGAAACCCCAGCAGGTGGGTGAAAAGGCAGCTACCCTCTCCCAACTCAGGGACTGGGGGTATGCGGTGCCAATGGGCTACATCTTGCAAGCCGGAGACGACCCCGCTGCGCTCCTCAGCATTGCTCAGCCGTCGCCGTCGCAGCCTTTAGTAGTGCGCTCATCTGCGGTGGGGGAAGATTCGCTGACGGCCTCGGCGGCAGGCCAGTATGTCTCGATTACGAACATCACCAGTCCAGAAGAATTGCAGACTGCGATCGCAACCTGTTTCGCCGCCTACAATGCCCCCTCAGCTGCTCGCTACCGTCAGGATCGCAACCTTCCCGAGGCAGGCATGAGCTTGCTGGTGCAGCAGCAGGTCAGGGGCGTCTTTTCGGGGGTGGCCTTTAGCCGCGATCCGGTAGCTCGCTGCGGGGATACGGTGGTGATTGAAGCTCTACCCGGCCCAGCCAGCCAGGTGGTATCCGGGCAGGTCACGCCTCAGCGATATCAGGTGGTCATCACCCCCACAGATCTGCAGCCGGGGGATGCTTGGCAGCTGCCCGAGGCCCTCAGCCTAACAGTGGAGGGCACCGGGCAGCTGCCCAACCGGCTGGTGCAGCAGGTCGCCTATCTGACCCGGCACCTGGAGCAAACCTTTAACGGCATCCCCCAAGATGTGGAATGGAGCTACGACGGTGAGCAACTCTGGGTGCTACAAAGCCGACCGATCACAACGCTGGTACCGATTTGGACCCGCAAGATCGCCGCCGAGGTGATCCCTGGCGTGATTCGCCCGCTGACCTGGTCGATTAACCGTCCGCTCACCTGCGGCGTCTGGGGGCAAATCTTTTCGATTGTCTTGGGCAATCGAGCGGCGGGCATCGATTTTGAAGACACCGCCACACTGCACTACTCCCACGCCTATTTCAACGCTACGCTGCTAGGGGATATCTTTACGCGCATGGGGTTACCCCCGGAGAGTCTAGAATTTTTGACCCGAGGGGCCAAGTTTAGCCGACCGCCGCTGCGGGCTACCCTGCTCAACTTGCCAGGGCTGCTGCGATTAGCCCAGCGAGAATGGCGGCTGCTCAAAGATTTTGAGCAGGATAATCAAACCCGCTTTCAGCCTAGGCTGCAGGCATTGCAGCAGCAGCCTGTGACCCAGCTAGGGCCCCACGATCTTGTACAGCGCATCGATTTGATTCTCACCCTGCTCGAAAAGGTGACCTACTACAATATCCTGGCTCCGCTGGGATTAGCCCTGCGGCAGTCTTTGCTCAAGGTCGATAGCGCCCTGCTCGATAACCACGCTAGCCCCGAGATTCAAGCGGTCGAAGCGATTAAAGCCCTGGCTTTGAAATCGCGATCGCTGCTGGCCCGACTCGACTCGCTGCCCGACTCAGGCGCGTCTTTGTTTGCCCTGCTGGCAGAACATCCCGAAGGCCATCAGGTATTTGACGACCTGGAGGTTTTTCTAGACGAATATGGCTACCTTAGCGAGGTCGCCACTGACATCGCCGTCCCCACCTGGCGCGACAACCCTCAGCCAGTAAGGGCCATGCTGGCCAGGTTTATGTTTTACCCCCCCACCTCCTCGCAATCATCTAACCCAGATAACACAGAGCCACCCTCGGCTCCGCCCGCCTGGAAAATCAACCAGGTGCAATCCCGACTCGATCTCAAAGGCCAGGTCAGCGAAGTCTACAATCGATTGCTAGCAGCTCTACGCCAATGCTTTTTGGTGCAACAAGGGGCTTGGCTGGCCCAGGGTCAGCTCCAGGCAGAGGGTGATATCTTTTTTCTCACCTGGTCAGAGATTCGCCCCCAGCTGATGAACGGGGACACACACCCGTGGTCTCAGCTGCAACGCTTGATCGCAGTGCGTAAAGCCCTCTGGCAAGCAGATATCCAACGTCAGCAGGTGCCCTATCTCGCCTACGGTTGGGAACCGGCTGAGGCGTCCTTTTTACCCGTTAACATCAGCCAGGATGGAGTTTTTCAAGGCATTGGCGCAAGCCCCGGCACGGTAGAAGGTGAAATCAAAATAATGACTTCGCTAAATTCGGGCATCGCCGTTGATAATCAAACCATCTTGGTGGTGCCCTACACCGATGCGGGGTGGGCACCGCTGCTTGCTCGCATTGGCGGTCTGATTGCAGAAGTGGGTGGCCAGCTCTCCCACGGGGCAATCGTGGCTCGGGAATATGGCATCCCGGCGGTCATGGATGTGGCCTCAGCCACCCAACGGTTCCAAAACGGCCAACGCGTTCGGCTTGACGGCCAGCGCGGCACGGTCGAGGTTTTGTCATGATTTAGCGTCATAATTGAGCTATGGTCTCAGTTCAAACTTCTAATTTAGAAGGCAGTTTCAAGGGTGCACATGATTTAGAGCTTTATTATCAGGCCTGGTATCCAAGTCGGCCTGCCAAAGCTGCGATCGCACTTGTCCACGGCCTCGGCGAACATTGCGATCGCTACGACACCATGGCGCTGGCCCTCACCGATGCCGGATATGCTCTGTTTGGCTTTGATAATCAGGGCCATGGGCGTTCTGACGGCCAGCGTGGCCACATTGAGCAGTGGCAAGACTATCGCGATAATGTCTGCGCCTTTTTAGAGACGATTCGGGGGCATGAGCCCACACTGCCGATTTTTATCTTAGGCCACAGCCTGGGGGGGCTGATCGTCTTGGACTATGTCCTGCGCCAACCCGGCAAGCTCGTCGGCGTCGTAGTCAGCGGTCCCCCAATTCGCCCCGTGGGGGTCGCCAAGCCCTATCTGGTTGCACTTGTGCGGCTGTTTTCGGGCTGTTTTCCGCGCCTGTCTCTTAGCGTAGACATGGGTAAAGCGGCCCTCTCCCGCGACCCCGACGTGATTCGACAGACCCAAACCGATCCCCTGATTCATTCAGTGGCGACCTTGCGATGGGGGGCCGAAGCGATGAAGGCCATTGCCTACGTACGAAAGCAGATTAATACCCTCAAACTGCCGGTTTTGCTGATCCATGGGGATGCTGACAGCATCAACGATGTCAGCGGCAGTCAGGAGCTGTATGAAGGGGTTGCGATCGCAGACAAAACCCTCAAGATTTACCCCGGCAACTACCACGAACCCCACAACGACCTGGACCGAGATCAGGTCATGCAAGATTTAGTCATGTGGTTAGATACCCATTTACCCGCTGAGAATTGAATCACTTCTCTATTGAAAATCTCTTTGAAACGGGAGCAATGCAAAATTGTGGGCGTTGCCCACATGCTCGAGGCGATTTCAGAGTAGCTAAAAAAAGTAGGATTTTCCTGTTAACACCAGTCAAGTGTTGGAAAATCCTACAATGAAAAACACCTCCAATATCCCTGCGGATCTGAATCTGGCTCAATCACTGCAAAGATTTGAGACGCTGGTCAGAACCATCCTGACCTTGGATGAGTTAGGTTCGTGGAATGGCTCAAGGCTGC
>JBCCRZ010000152.1:0-10754 GCA_039200855.1 Cyanobacteria bacterium P01_D01_bin.44
CGGGATCTCATTGAGCAAGTGGGCAGGTTTGAGCAACGAATTAATGCTTCTCCCAATGACGTGGCTGATCGCTTATGGGTGAAAACTCATCTCGAACCCGAGGAGGAAAAACTACGGGTCTCAACCTAGAGGGGGTTTATATGAAGATCCCTCTCAGGCATTGAGAGAGGGTACGGTTTTGAGAGACTACAAATTTTATATTGTACAAAAATTTTATGATTGGTTAGAATTGGCGCTTCAATTTAAAGATAAATCTCAAAGGGTAGAAAGCGCTAACTCAGATAGTAGTCAGAAGGATAATCTTTCGCACAATCCAGAAAAAAAAGAAAGTATTAACTTATCAGATAATCTTTGGAATCGAGCCTACATTTGCGAACTTTATTCCGATCATCTTGAAGAAACGCCACCTGTAATCGCAAGTGGTATCTTTAAGTTGCCAATTGCGCGTAGTTTTTCTGAAACCTACGAATCTGACAAACAGTCTCGGGTTCATAAGTTCTTTTTCTTGCCAGCAGTCGTTGATTTGAGCTTTTGGTGTTCCCCCGTTGTTGATCAAAAAATGCTCAATGCCTGTTCTGCCCATGCTGCTGTGGGTTTGATGGAATACTTTGTACGAAAGCAGCTTAAAAAAAGGGTCAAGAGTTTATCGCCTCTGTTCTTGTACAAAGTGACGCGCAACTTAATGAATCAATCCGGTGATACGGGCGCTTCAATCCGAGAAACGATGAAGGCAATGACGCTCTTTGGTGTTCCCCCGATGGAGTATTGGCCCTACAGCTTAGACAAATTTGATACTGAACCTACCCCTTTCTGCTATTCCTTTGCCCAAAACTTTCAGGCATTAAAGTACTTTCGGATTGATTATGCCAATATGCCACGGGAGCTATTGCTGTTTCAAATTCAGGCGCTCATTTCGGCAGGGTTTCCCTGCATCTTTGGTCTGACCTTGTATAGCTCAGCCTACAAAGAAAAAAATATTCAAAAAGGCTTCATTACCTGCCCTGATCCAAAGCTAGACAAACGGGTTGGCGGGCACGCCCTGATGGCGGTCGGCTATGATGATTTTAAGATAATTTCTAATAAGGATGGAGCAGATTCAGCTTCTCCAGGTGCTCTTCTCGTGCGTAATTCCTGGGGCTCCGAGTGGGGGCAAGGCGGCTATGGTTGGTTGCCCTATGATTATATTCTGAATGGTTTAACCTCAGACTGGTGGTCGCTCCTCAAGGCAGAATGGTTTGATGTAGAGCGATTTGGGATCGGGGCAACCTGGACGACTGAAGGCGATCCACGCGAAAAGGGGGTTATCGGATGAAGGTGTAACGTTACTGTTGACGATCTCGCCCACCGACTCGATCGTAGCCATTGTCTCAATCTTGAACAATGCCTGATCCATGATATTCCTATCATCAGGATATCCCTACCACCAGCGCAGTGCCCATCGGGAGCGCTCAGGCTGAGCTAGATCATCGGCGGCGGGCCACTCCATCGGCTTGTAGGTGCCAAAAACGTGATCCCACCAGTCAACGCCGAGGCCAAAGTTGTGGTGCCACATGCCGTATTTATGGTGGATGTAGTGGACAGGCATTTTCATCCAAAAGCATTTGCGAGGATTTTCGTGCTGTAGCTGGTGGGCGTAGGCGGAGAAAGCCGCGTAGACAATTGCGCCCGCAGCCCAGCCCAGGCCCGCAGTGAGGGAAAAGAAAAATGGGATGACCGTTGCCACCAGGCTACCGACGACATAGTCACGAAACTCCCACAGCACGCCTTGACCCTCGTTGCGCTTGTGGTGGTCGCGGTGGCGAGCGCCGATGCGCTGAGAGCGATGCATCAGCCGGTGCAGCCAGTATTCAACCAGGCTAGCCAGGACAAAGGCCGAGACAAAGCAAGCGGCAAAGAGCATGAAGGTCCTCCTCGAAAATCAGGTTGTACAGAAACCGTTAATCCTATTATGGTAAAGAATTAGACATTGTAAAGAAAGTTAAATGACCAATCCCTTTATCGCTTTGCTCTCAACAGCGGTTCGGGTGCAGCAGCAGGCTTATCTGCGTAAGCTGCCTCGGGCTGAGGCGATCCAGGGGCAGTTTTTACAAACACTGCTGCGGCACCACCAAGATACGGAGCTAGGTCAGGTGCTCAAGCTGTCTAAAATCACCACAGTAGAGCAGTTTCGGCAGCAGGTGCCGGTATGGCCTTATAGAAACTATGCGCCTTATTTTGAGCGTACGGCAGCGGGAGAGCCAAATGTGGTCACCCCTGACCCCGTTCAATATCTCAATTTGAGCAGTGGGTCGACGGGGGCTCAAAAGCTGATCCCGGTGACGGCGCGATCGCAACGCGCAGGCGCTTATGCAAATCAAATCGCCATGGGGTTTGGACTTTCTCGGGCGCAGCAGCAGCGGCTCTCGGTCGGCAAGCTCATGATGACGGCCTGCGCAAATCCGCTGGGGGTTACCCGCGGTGGCATTCCCTATGGCCATGTCAGCGGGAATCATCTGCGCAATAGCCAGTCCTGGCTCTATCGTCAGATTTTTGTCCATCCCTTTGAGACACTGCGGGTGAGCAATGCAGCAGCACGTAACTATGTGTGTCTGCTATTTGCCCTGCGCGATCGCAACCTGGGGGTGATTGCGGCCACATTTCCCATGGTAGCCCTACAGTTGGGGCGTTATTTGGATACCTATGCCGAGTCTTTGATCGAAGACCTGGCTAGCGGTGAAATCAGCGAAGATATTAAGTTAGCCCCTGACCTCAGGCATCAGCTATCGCAACTCTTTAAATCCGCCCCCCAGCGGGCCAAGGAACTGGCTCAGATTTATCAGGCCCAGGGCAGTTTGCGCCCTAAACACGCCTGGCCCCATCTGGCATTTTTGATCACGGCACGGGGCGGGCCATCGGATTTTTATTTTGAGCGATTTGGTGACTACTTTGGAGATTTGCCCGTTTTTGGGGGCACCTATGCTTCGTCAGAGGCCGTCTTTGGCTCCTATATTGATTTCGATGCCGACGGGACGCTGCTGGCGATTGAGAGCAACTTTTACGAATTTGTGCCGATCAACCAGTGGGAGACTGACCCACCCCAAACCCTGTTACCCCATGAGGTCAAAATAGGTGAGTTCTATCGCATCCTGGTGACTAACTACTCTGGGTTTTATCGCTATGACATTGGCGATGTGGTTGAAGTATTGGGGTTTCGTCAGCAGGTGCCCCTGATTACCTTTCGCTATCGGCGGGGGGGTACCCTCTCTGCCATCAGTGAGAAAACCACAGAACACCATGTTACCCAGGCAGTGGCAGCGTTACAGGCCCAATCTACGCTCACGATAGAAGACTTTTGCGTGACGCTTTCTCCAGATCTGTTGACTCCCCACTATATTTTGAATCTTGAGCTACCCGAGAATGCGCCATTGCCTAAGCCACAGCAGATATTGACTGACTTTGACCGCAGTTTACAATCGGCCAATATCTCCTATGCTCTCAAACGAGAAAAAAATGACATTCTTGCGCCTGAGCTGACAATTGTGAAACCGGGCAGTTTTCGGCAGCTGCGCCAACAGCGGCTGAAGCCAGGACAGTTTGAGTCGATGGATATCAAACTGCCCCATATTAGCTGCGATTCTACTCTCCTTGAAGGGTTAACCGTTGAGCAGCGTTTTAGATTAGATTAACGGGTATCTGTCGCCTCTGCCTGCTGTGCCATTCCCCTATGCATGCCCCCTATGATCGAAAACTTTGTCATTGGAATTTTCACTACGGTGGTGACAGTCATTGTGGTCTAGGGTTGCCTTTATCCCATAAGGCTAGTTCGCAATTGCAAAGGATTTTAACCTCTTCACTACTTTTTCACGATTGCAGTTTATGTTTGCGGAAGTAGGGTCATCTAAGTTAAACGCTTTAAGCATAGAAAAAACAATCTGTCTCCATTGCCCCCAACGATTAAACGCCGTCAGGGGCAATGTAGCTGTCTGCACGATAGTTCGGTACCATGGTTCTGAGCTTTAGGGTGGAGGGCAATAATACAGCATTGTAGGTAATCAGCCACTACGGATACGGGGATGCTATGGCCAGAGATACCTCTAAAGACGGCTTTAGGAATAAGCTGGAAACGTTTGCATTGACCAATTTCCAAGGACTTTGGCGTCTAATTCAGAATAACAACGGACTTGAGACCAGGGTCAATAAATTTCTGATCAACAACGCGATTTATAAAATTCCAACGCGTCCTTACCCATACAGCATGATGACGCTGGAAGATCATATCCCCAGCACAGATATTCCTAAAAAGACAGATACTTACACCTCTTGGGAGTCCCTAACCGATCGCACCTATACGGGACGACATCTGCCCCCTGATCTCACCTTCAACACGTCAGAGAATTTGCCAGAGCCTGAAGCATTGGCGGTTTTGTACCGTAAAAAAGACGGCAAAACTCGCTTTTCAGAAAAATCTACGCTGCTCTTTCCCTATTGGGTGCAGTGGTTTACCGATGGCTTTTTGCGTCTTGAACGTGACAATCGCCTTAAAAATACCTCTAATCATCACATTGACCTGTCTCCCGTCTATGGTCTTAACCCCAAAGTGACCCATCTTTTGAGAACCTTTCAGGGGGGAAAGCTCAAAAGCCAGTTCATTAATGGCGAAGAATATCCACCGTTTTATTACGAAGACCCGGAACAGGGCATCGTTAAGGAAGAATTTAAAGGTCTTTATGAGCCCCTCAATGATGAGAAACGGCTCCCCCCCGAAAAGAAAGCCAAACTGTTTGCCATGGGGGTGGAGCGTGCCAACGTCCAAATTGGCTACGTGATGTTGAATGTTTTATGCCTGCGAGAGCATAACCGAATTTGCGATCGCTTGACCCAAGCCTATCCTGATTGGGATGATGAGCGGCTTTTTCAAACAGCGAGAAATGTTTTGGTCACAACGATTCTCAAACTCGTCGCGGAGGAATACGTTAATCACATCACCCCCTACCACTTTAACTTTAAGGTCGATCCCTTCTCCTTTACCCACGAAAAGTGGTATCGCCAGAATTGGATGAGTATCGAATTTAATTTTGTCTACCGCTGGCATAGTGCACTACCTGAGACTTTGGTATATGACGGCCAGACAATCCCCATGGAAGCTTCTCTCTGGAATAATCAGATGCTGATCGATCAGGGATTAGGGGCGCTGATGACAGAAACTTGCACCCAACCTGCCACTCAAATTGGTCTATTCAATACGCCTGATTTTTTAGTGGATCTCACCGAAGTTCCGAGTATTCGGTTGGGGCGGCAGATGCAGTTGGCTAGCTACAACGACTATCGCGAGATGTGTCAGTTTCCACGGGTGACAGATTTTGACCAGATTACCGGCGACGAAGATGCTCAAAAATACCTTAAAGACTTTTATGGCACCGTAGATGACATCGAGTTTTATGTCGGTCTCTATTCAGAAGACCCTCGTCCTAATTCAGCTCTGGGACCACTTGTTGGTCGCCTCATCGGCATTGACGCCTTCTCCCAGGTGCTGACTAACCCCTTGCTAGCCGATACCATTTTTAATAAAAACACCTTCTCTCCGGTCGGCTGGGAAATTATTCATGAAACCAATTCTGTCGAAGAAATGGTGCATCGTAATATTCCCCCAACCGATCAGCCACCCAAGGTGACTTTTTACCGGCAGCGGTAGTCCACTAAATTTCTGGTCGGGTGGCCACCCTGGCTATGCCACAAAGCTCAAAACCTCTTTGATACTTGATCCTTAAAAGTTAAACCTTGGCCACATCCAGATCTGTCATTTGCCCCATGGGAAAAACCAAATTTTTAAACTGGATATGGTTCAAAGCTTCTTAGTCAATCCATTCTTAAGTCCCATCTACCTATGAAACTCTTTACTGAATATCCTGAGAAAGCAGAAGAAAAATATTCTGCTCTGGTGGCTCAAGCGGCTAAGGCCAACATAGAGAATCTCTACAAAGAGGCCGATCGGGCCTTGAGAGACACCCATGCAAAAACCCACGCCTGTGTGAAAGGGACTTTGGAAATCTTTGATTTTGATGAGGCCGCTATTCAGGAAACGCTTAAACAGCGGACGGCCTTAACGGATACTCAGATCGAGAGAATGGCACTTAAGCAAGGGTTGTTGGCCGCGCCTAAACAGTATCCGGTCTGGCTCCGATTTGCCAATGGTCGCAGCAAAGTCATGAATGACTATGAATCCGACACGCGTTCAATGTCGGTGAAGATCATTGGGGTAGAAGGAGAACGGTTGCCTCAAAGTCATGAAACCCAGACGCAGGACATCATCACACAAAATGCCGAGATCTTTTTTATCAAAACCATTAAAAATTACTATGGCTTTTTTACGTCGGTGATGAAAGGGGGCATTTTTCCGCTGGTGTGGCTGTTGCTACATCCCAAACAGTTTTCGGCTTTAAAATCGATTACCAGTCGATACCCCAAGAGTTTGTTGACCGAGCGCTACTGGAGTGGGTCGGCATCGACCCTGGGGCTGCCGTCAAACTTTGATCCCAGTCAGTCAGGGCAAGTGCCAGTAACCTACCCAGCCGTTGTTAAATATGCTTTTACTCCGGTCGCCAGTCAGTCTCCGTATAGGCAGTTGCCTTACGAGAGCAGACCCGAGGCAGATCGCGATCGCGCCAAGGCTGAGAGCAAACAAGGGACTCAAGATAATTACTATCGGGATGAACTGATCCAAAATCTAGCCAGCCCTGAGGCTAAACACTGTTGGGCGTTTGAAATCCAGGTGCAAACTCGACCGGATATGCCCATTGACGATGTGGCTGTGGTTTGGCCAGAAGCAGATGCTCCCTTTTTTAAGGTGGGTCGTCTCACGGTGGCGCATCAACTAGTTGATTTTGATCAGCAATGTGATTTTTGTGAAAACTTGCGATTCTCTCCTTGGAATGGTCTAGCGGTACACCGCCCGGTGGGGGCTCTGAACCGATTGCGTAGCCGTATCTACACCCTGATCGGAGAGTACCGTCATCAAAAGCGAGGGACTGAGTATCGAGAGCCTAATGGTCAAGAAAGCTTTGAATAATTCTAGAGAGTGAGGAGAATCAGAGGGGATTTAAGTTTGAGTGAGTAGGCGTTCTTCACAGGTTTTTCACAAGCTCAGTTTTATAATGCATCAATAAATATTTGTAAATTTCGAGATCTCCAAACGTGTCCAGGTCATGTTAACGCGCTGAGTTATTCCCGATGGGCAAACGATGCCTTTGGGGGCAGTCAGCGGCAGGGTGCTCTATCGTTTTCGTCTTAAAAAACGTTCTATTGCTAAGTCTAAGTGTTGATGCCATGGTTTTGTGGTTTAAATGGTTCCTGCTAGATGGCCTTTTATTGATAGTCATGCTCGCTTTAGGAGGGTATCTCTACGAGCTGCTAATGAGAGTTTATATCACTTGGAAGTACCCGCCTCCGGGCAGATCGGTGGATATTGGTGGTTATAAACTGCATCTGCATAGCACAGGAGAAGGAGATCCCACGGTCATTTTAGAAGATGGCCTCACTTTTGCGGGCTCCCTGGCTTGGAGCCAAGTACAGATGGAGGTAGCTAAGTTCACTCAGGTTTGTAGCTATGATCGGGCCGGTATTTTGTGGAGTGAGCCGAGCCCCCACCCGCGTCAGGCAAAACAGATCGCAGTGGAGCTGCACACAGCCTTAAAAAACGCCCAGATAACACCCCCCTATATTTTAGTAGGGTTGTCTGGTGGCGGGATTTATAGCCGACTCTTTGCTGATTTATATCCAGACAAAGTGGTCGGGATGGTTTTGGTAGATGCCTCCCACCCGGAGCAAGAAGAACGGTTTCCTCCTTATCCCGTCAAAGCGTTTCCGGCTGGACGCTTGGGTGCTCGATTGATCAATCTATTGGCAAATACTGGCATGCTCAGGCTGCTGCAGTTTTGGTTTGATCCCATGTCTAAAACTGTGCCCTCTCAGGTCAAACAGATCAGCACGGGCTTTGTCCCTCAATCAGCGGCTACCCTGTTACAAGAGATGCAGTCATTAGCAGTCAACTTGCATCAGGCAAAACAGACTCAGCCTTTGGGTGATAAACCCCTGGTGGTGCTTACCTCGAGCCGAGAAACAGATGTAGACGATCTGCCACCGGGTTGGACCGTCGAATATATGAGACAGCGGGATACTGTGTGGCAGGCGCTACAAGCCGAGCTCGCCGAGCTATCGACAAACAGTGTGCAGCTGACATCAGAGCAGAGTGGGCCTCTGATGTACTACGATCAGCCAGCGTTGGTGGTGAATGCGATTCGCCAGGTGGTTGACGCCGTTCGATCATCAAAACCGATCTCCATATTTGCTCAGCCATGATGATCTTCTAACAGCAGCAGCCTCCGCGGAATCAGAACAGTTGAGCACGTATCTACAACTAATACGCTGTCCCAGTAAGCTGTTTGTGGTTGTGTCTATGTCATCTCAGAATGGTCTGATATCCGCTTCTTTGAGGTTTCTTATGCCCTGGGCAATCAGGTTGGAGCGGTTGGGGCTGCGCTCGGTAATAGATGGTACCGTCGTCGTTTTGATTCGCGGTTATCAGCGCTATCTGTCACCCCGCAAAGGGTTTACCTGTGCCCATAGTCGTTTGCACCACAGTGCTTCATGTTCTGAATATTTTCGTCGCATGGTTAAGATACAGGGCACCCTCAAGGCAACTGGGCTACTCCAGCAGCGATTACACGCGTGCCGTCAGGCTAGCATTATCCTGCGTGCCCAATCTGACGAACCGCCCGATGAATCGCGTCGAGATCGGCGTCGTTATTCTATCTATGACTGGTGCGACTTGAGTGGGTGTGGGCCCGATATCCCTGACTGCGGTGGATGCGACCTGGACGGCGATGGACAGTCAGATTGTGGAGATTGTAACCCCGACTGCGATATTTTGAGCTGTGATGGCTGTGATTTTAATCCGTTTTCATGAAGGGGCAATCGATCAAGCTGTCCCTTTGCAAATCAGATTAAACGCGATGGATTGATAGGATGGTTGCATTCGGTCATCACACATCAAATTTATCTACTTTATCTACATAAGGGGTGTATCTTGTGGTCTCCCTAGCCCGCAAAAATCTACTCAAAGATTTGCCGCGCTTTTTTGTAGCCCAGGCTGGCATTCTATTTGCGGTCAGCCTGGTAACGATTCAGTCTGGCATTCTAAAGGGGTTTACTCGCTCGACCACGCTGCTGATTGACCAGTCAAAGGCTGATATTTGGGTCGCTTCTGAGAACCTGGTCAACTTCGAGCTGACGGAGCCCTTTCCCTATGTGCTGCTGCGGGAAGCGAAAGCTGTACCAGGAGTAGACCGGGCAGAGCCGCTGCTAATCGGCTCTGGTCGCTGGTACGCTGAGGGAGGCAAGCTGACGACGCTGCGAATTTTTGGGTTTGACCCCGACGGTCAATTGTTCTCTCCGGGGCAGGTGCCCTCCGAGACCCTAGAGACCCTCAAAGAACCCTACACAGCCATTATTGATGAAACCAATCAGCGCTCCTTTCGGATTGATGCTGTGGGCGATAGCGCTCGGATTCGCTCGTTGCCGGTACAGGTGGTGGGGCTGACCCAGGATACCCAGTCGATTGTGTCGAGCAAATTTGTGTTTGCCTCGTTAGAAAATGCCAACGCCTATGCCAGCGCGGGGTTTTCGGCAGATTTAACCTGTCAGCTGGGGGACAATGGCCTCAACTGCACTAACACCTATGAGCGCAACCGGCAGGGCGATCAGGCTGCGATCGCACCGCCCCCTCCGGGCGAGCTAACAGCAGATGCGCCAGTCACCTATCTGTTGGTGCGAGCCACACCGGGCACCGACCTGCAGGGGCTCAAACAGCGGCTCGAGGCTGCGCTGCCCGGTACCCGTGCCTTTACTCAAGAGGAGCTAAAGACCCAGACCCAGACCTACTGGCAAAACAGCACTGGGATCGGGTTTATCTTGGGTCTAGGTTCGGTGGTGGGGGTGATTGTGGGCATGGTGATTGTGGCCCAGATTCTCTACACGTCTGTGTCAGAGCACATCAAAGAGTTTGGCACCCTCAAGGCGATTGGGGCCTCTGACGCGTCTATCTACGGGGTGATTTTTGAGCAGGCTCTGTGGATGGCGGTGCTGGGCTATGTGCCAGGGCTGCTGCTGTGCTGGGGGTTGGGCTCCTGGACGGCGGCGACCCAGGGGGTAGTGGTGCTGATTACCCCGATCAGTGCTCTGGGGGTATTTGGCATTACGGTATTCATGTGTGTGGGGTCTGCGGTTTTTGCCATTCAAAAAGTCACGCGGGTAGATCCGGGGATCGTGTTTAAGGCATGAGGAGTCTGCATAGCGTGGAGAACACCGTAGAGACAAGCTTGACGGAAACAGAGGTTGCGATCGCAGCCTCCAATGTCGAAATGGTCTTTCAAGCTGGGTCAGAAACCACTCGTGTCCTGAAAGGGATCGATTTGGCCGTTGAGCCTAAAGAGATTCGTCTGTTGATGGGGCCGTCGGGCTCCGGTAAGACCACGCTACTGTCAATTTTGGCCGGCATATTAACCCCAACTGCGGGCAAAGTGACGGTGCTGGGGCAAGAGATCACCGGGTTAGGACGCAAGGCGTTGACTCGGTTCCGGCGAGACCACATTGGGTTCATTTTTCAAGATTTTAATCTGTTTCCAGCCCTGACCGCGACAGAGAATATTCAGCTGGCCATACAGATCAAGGGCATTAAAGGAATCGCAGCTCAGGAAGCCGCCTATGATTTACTGAAACAG
>JBCCRZ010000153.1:0-10690 GCA_039200855.1 Cyanobacteria bacterium P01_D01_bin.44
AGTTTTAAAAACGGGGCACAGAGAAATCTGTAGCAATCCGTAGTTTGGTTGAAACCTGCCAAATGGCTCACTCCTTTATGGCCAGCATCTCGACCCTCCTTTTGCTCCCTGACTTTCGCTACATTTCTGACCACCAGCGGGCGCACCGTGGCACAATAGTTTCGCCCTGCGGTTTATTGGCAATAAGATTTAAGTATGAGCGGCAACTCGAACAACATTGTCATCATGATCGTCCTAAATATTGTCGGCGTCATGCTGGTTTTGGGCGCCATCATTTTGGTATTGAAGGGGCTGGGCTGGGTGAAGCAGATTCCAGAATATGTGATTTGGGCGATGTTGCTGCTTTCTCTCGGGGTAGGGATTTTGGGCGGGCTCCGCTCGGTGCGATGAGTAGACACCTTATGAGACGTCTTTCGCTGCCCAGTCAAATTTTTCTGGCCTTGTTGGCCTTAACTTTAATAGTGTGGTTGTTACGAGGCCTGACAGTTCTGTCTTTCTTGCCCGGCTTGGTGATTTGGTTGCTGCTGCTGCTGACTATTGGGGCTGGCGTGATTACCAGCTTGCAGCGCATGCGGTAGACTCGCGGTCATCTTGCCGGCCTCGTACTGTCTGTTGTCCCATATTTAGTGGGCGGGTTCTGAGGCGATCGCTTCGGGTGGTTCAAACATCACCAAAAACTTAGAATTCGGCTTCTGGCGGCGCAACAGCTTCACCAGGGCGTCGGCATCCTGATAACGACGATAGCGATTCACCACCGTATGCTTTTTTTCAGGCAGTTGACGCACGATGCACCAGGGTCGTAGCTGAGTTTGATAGGTCATAGTTTTCACAGATAGAGGATAAAGCGAACTGCAAATAAGGCTGCAAAGGTCGTTAGCGAATTCCCACTACGGGTCTGCTGCCACTTCAAGAGGTCAGCGAACCTGATGAATAAAAGCCGAAGCTTTCCGGCGATCAAGCAGCGTTGAATAGCGTTCTGCGATCGCTCGTCAGAACACCTTGTACGCTCTCGGAACGCGGGTATTGTGGGCATCTCGTTTAGAGACAACCTATGCAGTCAAGATAAAAAAGTGCCGGTCACTTGCTGCCAGACCTGCCTCGTAAGGTTTGAAATCTGGAACCAAGTGCATAGAGATTAGCACCAAAACGCTAAATAGGTACCTGAGTTTGTATTTGTACACAAAATATAGCGTATTGCCCTCAGGCTGGAGCAAATGAACCGGTTGCAATGCAGACAGGATTTTTTATGATTGCGACAAGCAATCGCCCCTTATTCTCCCCAGCCATCGTGGAAGACGAACAAGCTAAAGCGCCACCCAACAGTTCTGACAAGCCCAAACGCAAGCCTCGGGCCAAGCGCAGTAAGAAGCCCGCTAACGCCATGCCTGCCCTGCCCCCGGCGGCAGATTCGATGGCGAGCGGCATTTATAAAGTGCAAATTTTTTATCTGGCAGCCCGCAGTACTAATCCCAAAGCCCCGGTCAAAGATGCGCTCTGGTTTGCCACTTATCCCATCATTCCGCGAGTCGGAGACTGCCTGTTTCACGACAGCGTTTACTACCAGGTCGAACGAGTTTTTCTGTATGAAAACATGGGGCCAGGGTGGTACGCCGATATTGAAGTATCTTTTTATGGCCGACGGTGAGTGGGTAGATGGGTAAAGGGTGGGGATAGATTGTCCGGCTGGCCTGGGTGGCAGGGGAGCAGAGTAGGCTCGACTGGGCATTCTGTCCGAAGCGATAGAATTAGCATCGAACCGGTGTCGCCAGACATTTCTTCACCGCCACTTCACCCCCCATCCTAAAGCCGCCGCAACATCTGTTGAATCGGCATCAAGCGACCCGCACCCGCCGCATCAGCACGACCACCACTTCATTCGGTTGCCCCGTCGCAATGGGTTTACTCCAGTCATTGGGCTCGGCATAGTTCAGCTTGTGCAGCAGCTTGATGGTCGCCTGCACCGCATTCAAATTGCCAAACAGCATATGCCGCACCGCCTCAAACTGCGGGTCATAGGGTTTGCTGCCAGCCTGAACGGTGGACGCCGCCGCGTCCGACATGGAAGATTGAAACATGAGTCTGGTCTCCAGAAACGTGATGTACGGAAGGAAACCAGAACTCAAGTGGCCTAACCACCCCGCAGAACGTGGTGCGATCGGGGTAGCTGAGGCATAATCGCTTCAGCCTCCAGACTGCTTATCCCAGTATGGGGGTCAGCTGCTGGTAGGTGTTGGCGCACCTGCCAGTAGCGCTAAGTCAATTGAGTTCCGGGTCAAGGTTACAGATAGCATCGCAACCTTGCGCTAGACGATAGGCAAATTTGGCGATCGCGTCAACCGTAGAGCCTTTGCCCGACCATTAAAAGGCGGCATCCAACGGACTCTGCACCCCCCGACCACCGCGATTGAGCACATGGGTATAAATCATGGTCGTCTTCACGTCTTTATGCCCCAATAGCTCTTGTACGGTGCGAATGTCGTACCCATCCTCTAACAGATGAGTCGCGAAACTATGACGAAAGGTGTGGCAGCCACCATGCTTAGTCATGCCAGCACGCTGCATAGACTACTTGACAGCTCTTTGTATAGATCGCTGATAGACATGATGTCTTCTAACAATCTTGCTGCGAGGATCGATAGACCGCTTCCAGGAGGGAAACACAAATTGCCATTTCCATTCTCTGTGGGCATTGGGATATTTACGAGCTAGAGCATAGGGCATTTCTACCGTGCCGTATCCTATCTCTAAATCTTGGTTATGCAACTGTTTCGCTTTTTGCAATTGCTGCTGTAGCGGCCCGACCAGCGAGTCAGGGAGCATCGTACGACGATCTTTCTGGCCTTTGCCGTCGCGTACTGTAATTTGACGATATTCAAAATCTAAGTCCTTCACCCGCAAGCGTAACCCCTCCATTAGACGCATGCCAGTGCCGTAGAGCAAACTGACGATCAGGTGCTGGATTCCGTCCAGATTAGCTAAAATCCGCTTTACTTCTGAGCGAGTAAAGACAACCGGCAAGCGCTGGGGGCGTTTAGCCCGTTCAATATCATCGATATAGGGTAGCTCGATATTTAGAATCTGCCGATACAGAAACAGCAGAGCACTCAGGGCAACGGTTTAAGTTGATGCGGCCACATGCCGGTGCATCGCTAGGTGCGATAAGTAGGACCGAATCTCCGAAGCTCCCATGTCCTTAGGGGGCTGCTTGTGATGAAACAAGATGTAGTCGCGAATGTAGTAGATATAGGACTTTTCAGTTGAAAGGCTGAAATGCTTCAGACGAGCAACTTCCTTGACTTGATCAAGTAGACGAGGCGGTTTTGATGGTGCCATGGTAAACGCATACAACCCTCTTAGATGGCTGCTTATCGGTCAAAAGTGACGCACAAGCAACCCACTGCCATACTTGACGGTTAAAAGTGACCGATAACACCCAGCATTCCCGGAGTTATGCGTCAAAAATTGTATGTAAGTTCTGTAAATCAGGGTGTTATCACCCAAAAATCGCAGATAAGATCCGAAATCATGGACCTTATCTACCACTTTTGACGCTGAATAGATAATTATGCGGCTAGCCCCTAGTGAGAATGCGATTTTAGAGTAAAGCTCTCAAGTAGATTTTTAGTTCTGTGTCAACTTGTTCTCATTGTTTACTATGGACGATGTTTTAACTAAGCGAATTCTCATTCTTGCAGCCAATCCCAAAAATTCTAATCGACTCCGGTTAGATGAAGAAGTAAGGGAGATTGAGGAGGGCTTAACCCGCTCTAAAAAACGCCATCAATTTGAACTCATACAGAAATGGGCAGTTCGTCCTAGAGACGTGCAACGTGCATTTTTAGAAGTTAGCCCTTATATCGTTCATTTCTCTGGTCATGGAGTAGGGGATAACGGACTTGCTCTAGAAGACGAGACAGGTCAAATCAAGTTTGTAACAGCAGAAGCTTTAGCAAGCTTATTTAAGCTTTTTGCAACTGAAGTTAAGTGTGTATTGCTCAATGCCTGCTATTCAAAAGTACAAGCAAAAGCAATTGCTCAGCATATTCCTTATGTAATTGGAATGAACCAGTCAGTTGGTGACAAGGCTGCTCTAACATTTTCAGTTGGTTTCTATGATGCTTTAGGTGCGGGTAAATCCATTGAATTTGCTTATAAATTCGCCTGTAATGCCATTCATATGGCTGGAATTGACGAATATTCAACTCCAATTTTAAGGAAATCTTCCAGTCAAGCTTCTTCTATTTATGTAGATCGACCTCCTACTGAAGAAATGTGCTATGCCGCAGTTTTACGTTCAGGTTTGAGTCGAATTCAGGCACCTCCCGGTATGGGAAAGACTATGTTGCTTCAGAAGATAATGATGTATGCAAGTGAACAGCAAAGCTATCAAACTGCGATTCTTGATTTCAGTCTTGTAGAACAAGAAGTCTACTCCAACCTTGATACGTTCTTGAAGCAGTTCTGCTCTAATATTACATTTCAATTGGATTTGGAAGATAAGATTGAAGAGTTATGGTCTTCTTCTTTAGGAAGTGTATACAATTGCCACAATTATTTTAAAGGGTATGTGTTGAAAAGAATAAACAGTCCTATAATATTGGGCCTGGAACAAATCCACTTACTTTTTTCCTATCCTGAAATCAGCAGTCCTTTCTTCGGGCTTTTGCGTGGATTTCATAATGAAAGAGACATTAGTTTAGTATTTCAGAAACTACGAATTATAACCACTCATTCTCAAGAGGCTGCATTGTCATCCAACGTAAATCAATCACCTTTTCATGTAGGCTCAGTGTTTCATCTACGGGAATTTAATGAGTCGGAAGTACAAGAATTAATTAGGCAAAGTGGAATAACCTTAACTGTAGATGAGGTTCAATTATTAATGGCAATGGTCGGTGGCAATCCTCATTTGCTGTGGAGAGCGATTTCAAATATAGCTATTTATAAGACACCTTTAGAAGAAATTTTACAAGAAGCACCTACTGAACAGGGTGTTTATGCTAATCATCTACGTCGGTATTTACTTGACTTACAACGAGATCAAGACCTGCTTAAAGCTTATATAGAAGTAATCAATTCTGCTGAACCAATCAGGTTAGACCCATTCATTTCATTAAGGTTAACAGGGATGGGCTTGACAAAATCAATAAAGGATAAGGTAGTCGTTGCATGTGAGCTATATCGTTCTTACTTTCAAAAACAGCTGTGCATAAGTTAAATTAAGGCTAAGTTATCGCCGCATAACAATTCGCTTGGAACGGACTGTCAAAAATTATTGGTGTTGAGTTTAAGATTCTTGCATCCGCTCAAGCGAAACGTTGGGCTGCTTCACTTTTAGGATGAGACGGTGCATCACAACTGTCTGTTAGATTTCAGAGCAGAAATGTAGCAAGTGCTTCTGGCTGGGCTGCTCAAGTGGGTTAACGGTGAGGTTCTTCATGAAACCTGGTTTGAATCAGGGGCAATTAGTAAAGTGGAACGACGATAGAGGATTTGGGTTTATCAAGCCCAGTGAAAGTGGCAAAGAGGTTTTTCTACATATCAGCGCAATAAAAACAACAGGTCGCCGCCCAAAAGTTGGAGATGCCATTTTCTATGAGTTAGTCACTGAAGCAGATGGAAAAATTCGCGCTTCTGGTGCTTCAATTCAAGGGGTTATTTCTCAAACTTCAACTCTACAAAAAGCGAAAACTGCGCCGAACAAGCAGAGAAATAAGAAACGTGGATTGCGCGAAACTATCCTCGGCATTGGAGTTTTAGCAAGCATTGTGTTGATTCAGATGCAGTGCAGTCCTAGCCGTACACCCACACCAATCACAGCAATTACAAAACCAGGCTGTGTTGTCAAAGGTAATATCTCAATTGCTACGGGAGCCAAGCTTTACCATGTTCTAGGAATGGAAGACTATGACGGAACAGTCATTGATTCTGCAAAGGGGGAAAGGTGGTTTTGCTCAGAATCAGAAGCAGTTGCAGCAGGCTGGCAAAAAGCACCCCGATAGCACACAGCCCAACAATCCCGTTGCACACCGACCGTATCAAGTTGGTCGGTGAATCCGAAAGGTTACTAGCGGCGGGTGAACGGGGGCGTTAGGCAGCTCAATATCTGTGTATAGTTTCAAATTCCGCAAGTGCGTCATGCTAGTCGCTCGCGGAAATATACACGATATAGTTCGCATAATGGAATGACAGCGTTTCCCTGAAACTTCACTAAGCCCATGCTGGAAAGCTTAAATGCTTCCATACTGTTTATTCGAGTAGGCTGCTCAGTTGATACTAGTTGTTTCATAGCGATTAATAGTTGCGGATTTTCTTCTAGATTTAATAAATGTCGACGTAGATGGTCCGTATACATTCCTTGCTCTGTAGGAGCTATTTTTAAAAATTCTTTAAGCGACATTTGTCCTTGAGCCACAATATAGAGAGCAACTCTTATTAAGTAAGGATGTCCTCCGCACATTTCCATAAGGGACTGAACTTGGTCGTTAGATAAGTTAAGTCCATGTCTTGCCGACAGATCTAGCACTTGCACGTCTGTAAACTCAGATAGTGAAACAGGTAGTCCTACATTAAAGGGAGACTGGTTGAGATCTAATGGAATGTAAACCTCTTCTGAATTAACAACCACTAAACGAAGTTTTGCCCAAAGTGGCGAAGATGAAGATTTTGAATATTCATGTATTGCTCGAATCAATGATAGAAAATTATTGGCAATTTCGGGGTACTTAAATATTTTATCCACTTCGTCCAGAGCTAACACCAATGGCTCTTTACATTGAGTTAAAATATACTCCTCTAAATACACAATAAAATTATCCTTGCTTCCACAAAGATCGTCCCAGTATTCGTCTCTTTTATTAGGCAATCTTAAGCCTTCAGCTATGCTAGAACATAGTCGTTTCAAAAAATTATTTAAATCTGCAAATAAGCTATTGTCGAATCTTTGAAAATCCAGTGACACAGTATTATAGTTTTGTTGAGATGAGTACTGAACAACTCGTGCCAGCAGGGAACTTTTACCCATCTGCCTTGGACCATTAATTCTTATCAACGCACCTGGCCGCATTATTTCCTGGTAACAATAAAGCTCCATTGGAACACGCTCCACATAAAATGGAGAACCCAGAGGGACTTGACCTTGAGGAACTTCTTGAGTACCGTAGCCTAAAGTATTTAATGCCTTTATCTTTGTAGAGTTGGACAGTCTATTCTTATATTTTTCAAAATAGTTCCGTGAAAGTTCTAAGTCTCTCGAAGCTTGATAACTAATGAGACGTAAAATTGCTATTTCGACGAACTTAGCAGCACTTTCCAATTCACAATTAACATACTCCCTTGTTAAGGGTAACAAGCTAAATGTATCTCCATCCTTGTTGATTAAAGAAAGCTTATCCAATTCCACCAAGCCATCATCTCTATTCCACTCGTCATCTTCTAATCCAGCTATACACCCTAGTTCATCCCGATTACTATGGCCATTGCATAAAGCAAGAGAAAGTAATAGATTATATGCGGTTTTTCCTCTTATGTTACTAACTGCTGCTTGAAAGCAGAATCTGGTTAAATCTCCTGAGTGGTTCCCTAGCTTTTTCAGAACCATATTTACTGGATAGCCAAAACCAATCTGTCCAATGCTCCAAACAATA
This sequence comes from Cyanobacteria bacterium P01_D01_bin.44, assembly GCA_039200855.1. Classification (GTDB taxonomy): domain Bacteria; phylum Cyanobacteriota; class Cyanobacteriia; order Phormidesmidales; family Phormidesmidaceae; genus SIO4C1. The sequence goes on from JBCCRZ010000153.1 coordinate 7,647, forward strand.
GCTAGAGGAACCCCACCTGTTCTATTGTAGAGATCGAGTTGATTCTCACTACTGAGACTGACCGATTTTTTCTCACATTCTTGCTGGATTAACAACTCAGCTTCATCCCATAACATTCCTCTCAAGCGAATTGGAAAGGCAACATCGATACGATGGCGGGTTGTAACAATTGCTTTAGTGGGTGCAGGTAATGAATCTTGAAGAAACTCCATGACAGCAGCATCGTCTACTGTTTCTAGGTTGTCTATGATTAGTAACGTACGCTTTTGAGACAACTCTCGGTGAATTAGCTCTTTTCTCTCTTCTTTTTGTAGCTGAAATAAATTTTCAACTTGGAGAACTACTGCCAGAGTCTTATAAATATCGTCGAGCGTTTGAAATGCTTGTTCGCGATTTACAATTCCTCTATCGGCTTTAAGAGAAGTGAGTTTGGCTGAAGTCCAAACAATTGCCTCAAAACGCTCTTCTGGAGGTAATTTTTCATGATTTCTAAGAAAACTGAGACTCACTTCTAGTGCTAAGGCACTCTTGCCTATTCCGCCAATTCCATCGATAGTAATTACTGAATGTACAGAGTAGGGATAGGGGCGAAGCTTTTCCTTAATTTTTCCTTTCTCTTCCTCGCGCCCAATAAATTTACCGTAGTCTGGTTGAGGTAAGTTATGGCGAGATTGACAGACTTTTAATTGATTAGTAAAAGCCTTTTGCTGTAATGAGTGGGAAAGGTTTTCAATAGACTTATCTATCCCTTCAATTACATTGACGAATGCCTCATCCTGATCGTTCCATCGTGTTATTGCCTTACCATCCTTTGGGAGAACTTGAAGCTTACTGAATGGTGTGTTGTTCCAATAAACAGGTCTAAGAATAATGGGTAAAACGGTGGCTGTTCTTGCTTCATGTCTTTCCATAGCTCGTCGCATCTCTTGATCATAGCAATACTTTGAAGCAAGAAAATCAGGACTAATTAGAAGTAGTATTACATGGGCAGACTCTAAATGTTTTTTTATTTCGTATGCCCATTCCTGACCAGCCTCAACTGCTCGATCGTGCCAAGCCGTGACCTTGCCTTGGCGCTCAAGGCTAGCTAAGTGCACATCTAGTTGCTGCCTTAATTCGTCATCTCTATGAGAGTAGGAAATAAAAACTTCAAAGCTCAAGGTTACATCTTTCACTTTTGGCGTAAGGTTGTAAATGGCAATAGCAGCCTAAATATTCGGTTGGAGCGGACTGCATCTGGCTACCAGAAGTGTAGCAAGAATGTTGGAAGCCGCTCAACCAGAACGTTAGGCGTACATGGCGATGTCGCTTTCCTCTTCGGCTTCAACATCATCGCGCATGGGTTCAGTCGCTTCAGATAACCACTCGTAAAAGGCTGCTAGGAGTTCGCTGCTGTCTCCTTCTTCTTCTCCGGCGTCATCGTCGTCGTCCTCGACTTCAAACTCCTCGTCCTCTTCAGCATCGTCAAGGAAAAAGGCTTCGACGGCCTCTTGGTGGTCTTGGGTCCAGTCAAAGAGTTCGGCGATCGCATCGGCTCGGCGGTCTTCCTCTTCCCCACGAGCCGCAGCAGCTGCATCGACAGCAGCCTGCACGTTAGCCAACTCCGCAAACAACCGCTCTAGCTCTCCCGAATTGTAGATTTGCGCTTTGTCCAAATCGTCTTGAGTATTGGCCGTATCTTGTTTCAAGGCCTCCGCTTCGCCAATTTTCTTTTCGTTGTCTTTGATATTGCCAGCGGCTTCCTGTCCGCCTTTGACCGCACCTTGGCCAGACTGCTCCGCCGCCTTCGGCCCCTGGTCGGCGTCTTGCTGAGCCGATGGCCCCGCTTGGGTGGCTGCCGAGTCCGCGCCTTGCGATTCCCCCATTTTGCCGCCGGACTTAATCATGCCCTGCTGACCTTTCAAGTCAGAACCCATATCATTCATCGGCCCGGCACCAGCGGCGCTTTCCTCACCCGCAGGTGCGCCCTGTTCAATCGCCGCCTCATTCAGTTGGTTATGGGCCCCAAAGACATCTTCGGCTCCTTGCACACTGGCTTGATGCGAGGCTAACCCGGTTTGGTAGGCGTGCATCCGCTCGGCTTGCAGTTGACGGCTGGCAATGATGTCCATCAGCTCAATTTCACGGATGGCGAGGTACCCTTCTCCCATGGCTAGGTACGCCGTGTTGGCGGCGGCATCCGAGACCTCAAAGGGCGCATCCTCAGGGATTTCCGGCAAATCAGCATCAGTCTCTGAGTCTTCTGCCTCGTCCTGGGCGTCCTCGTATTCTGCTTGTCGTTCTTCAAGCTGGGCCATCATGGCCGAGTCTTCTTTGGCTTGGGCCATCGACCCACCGTCGTAGGAGTCCATGGTGTCGCTGTCATTGAAATTGTTGGCCCCACCGGCGATCGCCCCTGGAGCGTCATCTAGGCCACCCGCAACGGTTTCGGTCTTGAGCGCGGCAATGCCCCCGAAGAACACGCCCCAATAGGCCGCTTTGCCAGCGGTGGAAATGGCGATGGAACTGGTGGCAGTGCCCGCAGTACTGATAAACCCGCCCCCTGCTGTGGGATTAACGCCGCCATAGCTAAAGGCGGCTAAGGCAGCTCGGGCGGCATCTAGGCCAAACGCCATCACCTGACTTTGCACGGCATCCCAGGCATCGTCCCAATTGCCCCCCTCATAAAAGACTGACGCAATTCGTAGGCCAATTGACAAAGCGCGGAACAGCATGCGCCAGAGAATGAACACCAGAACAATCTTGTCGATTTGGATGGCCGCATTCATGATGTTGGCGGCCCAGCTCAGCAAGGTGGCGACGGCTCCCGCAGTCCAAGGCAAACCAATGGCTAAAATGCCGGCGGCGATGAGCAACACCAAACTAATGATCGACAGCGTCAGACCAATCAGGTCGAGAATGTTGGTGATGAGCTGAAGGATCGTGCAAAACCCTTCCAAGATGGCGGCGGCGACCCCAAAGCCATTGGTTTCGTCAGAAACGCTGGCAAAGGTGTCATAAACGTCGTAAACGGCCCCAGCGGTTTGCCCCACCACCAAGGTTTG
>JBCCRZ010000154.1:0-10655 GCA_039200855.1 Cyanobacteria bacterium P01_D01_bin.44
AACAGTCGATCTCAACCTGCCCGAATCTGACAATACGCTCCCCGATGTGCTCGACGAAGCCCTCTGGGGCTTAGATTTCTTTCGGCGTTTGCAAACCCAAGAGGGCGGTATTCGTGGCGGCATCGAATCTGCCAGTCATCCCAATCGGGGAGAAGCTAGCTGGCAAGAATCTCTAACGGTCATGGCCTATGCCCCTGATCTTTGGTCAAGCTACTATTATGCCGGGGTTGCAGCCCAAGCCGCCCGCATCCTCGCCGGCTATGATCCTACCCTGGCAGGTGCCTATCAAGACAGCGCCCTTCGGGCCATGGCCTATGCTGAGCAATCAGTGATTGCTCGCGATCGTGAGGCGCTGCCCTACCCTGTCAATGATCAGCGAAACCTGGCAGCCTTAGAACTCTATCAACTCACAAGGGATACTCAGTGGCATCAGCTCTTTTTAGAGACGACTGTCTTTAAGACGCCCCGTCAGCCAACCCACAAACATCGACATCACGATCAGCAACATGCCGCCTTTATCTATGCGAGTATATCTGAGCTAGAAACCGACCCCACCGTTCAATCCTATACTCGCCAAGCATTGCTCAAAGATGCGGATGAAATGGTGACTCTGGGGCAAAATACCGCTTTCAATTGGACAAAGATAGCCTCAGATACCCCAATCGCAGCGGGCAATAGCCTGGGGAGTCCTAAAGCCGTGCCCTTGCTGCGGGCTCATCAGCTCACAGGCCAGCAAAAATATCTCAAAGCAGCTGTCCTGTCCTGCCAGTTTTCTGCCGGGGCTAACCCCGATAATTTGGTCTACACAACCGGTTTGGGGCACCGCAGCCCCCAAAATCCGCTGATAGTGAACCAACGAGTCACCAATCAATCTCCGCCTCCCGGCATCACAGTGTACGGTCCCTTAGACGCCCAAAGCTTCGACGATTACTGGGTTTTATCCCTGCTAGATGATGTTGTTGTCCCAAGCATTTACAAAACCCCCACCACTGAGAGCTACCTCGATATTTTTCGCTATCCAGCAGTGACAGAATTCACCATCCAACAGACCCAGGCATCGACTGCCTATGCCTGGGGATATCTAGCTGCCCGCTCCGGCGACAGTCCGTCGAATCCATCCCCTTAGCGATACCTCAGCTCTTGGAACTTTGCCACCTTCCTAGGGTCTAGGATCACAAGCGATGGCTTAATCTTCAAAAACTTATCAGCAACGGCAAGATGACTTCTCAATCATGTTCTTCGATGGTTTCTGAGCCAGTTTTTTTAGTGGGCTCCGAACGCTCAGGAACAACCTTGTTGCGCCTGATGCTAAATTTTCATCCTCAAATTACCTGGCTTAATGAGTTTGAATATGCTGTAGACATGATAGATGCTACAGGCAGCTTCCCAGCGCTCGAAAAGTATTATGCCTGGTTAGACACCCATCGTATTTTTCGAATGAGTGGTATGACGATAGATCACAGCCTCTCCTATCCGGAGTTGGTCAACAGCTTTTTATGTCAGCGCCGAGCCCGTTTCAGTAAGCCATTGATTGGTGCGACAGTTCATCGCCACTTCGATCGGCTTTTGTCAATTTGGCCAGACGCTCGATTTATTTACATTGTTCGTGACCCTCGCGATGTGAGTCGCTCTTGTGTCATAAAAGGCTGGGCCGGTAATGTTTGGATGGGTTTACAGCGTTGGATGGATGCTGAGGCTTGCTGGGCTCAGTTGAGTCCTCAAATCCCGGCAGATCGCAAGATTGAGATTACCTACCAAGATTTAGTCGCTAGCAATCGCGAGACCCTTGAGCGAATATGTACCTTTATCGGTGTAGCGTACAGTCCTGAGATGTTGGACTATGTCCACTCAACAGACTACTCGCTCCCAGATCCCAAACTGCTCAAGAGCTGGCGTCGTCATCTGTCGGAGCGAGACGTGCAGTTAGTTGAGGCACGGGTGGGTGAGCAGCTGGCTGCGCGGGGGTTTGAGTTGAGCGGTTTACCTAAAATACAGCTCTCTCCGTTCGATTTAGCTTACCTTAAGCTTCAAAACCGGGTGGCAAAAATCTTATTTCGAGTCAAACGATATGGCCTCGGGCTATTACTGGCTGATTTTGTCACCCGGCGATTAAACTTGTCGGCTTTGCATCGCCCGTTTCGGTTAAAGATGAATGAGATCGAAATAAGCTTGCTGAAGAAGTCTTGGTAGGCGTGTGCTCAGGTAAATTTGCTTAGGCAATTATGTGCCAAGTGATTCTAAAAATTCTAAAGCTAGCCCCAGGGACTTTGGATCAATTTTGAGGTCGTAGCCAGCGAATAGACGAGGCTTTGGAAAAAACTCGAGGTCTTTAATAAACTCCTTGGGCATTTGGGCGGTTACCCCACACCAGTGCCCATCGATAGATGCGATACAGCGCCTGTAAAATCGAGTTGCATATCCGGGATGCATCAGCTCAATCAGCTTGACAGCGTTGCGGTTAAAGGCCAGGTTTGCTAATGCTGCTCCGTGAATTCCAACCACTATTTTCGCATTTCTGGCCAGTGACCACTGTTCTAAGAGGGACAGATCTTCAAAATAAACCTTTTGAAATCCAAACTTACTGAGACGTAAATCAATCTCTGACTCATTAGTGATAATTCGACTGTTCCGTCGAGAAATAAAGACTTTCTCGGGAAAATCAGACTGAGGGATGAGTAGAGACTCAAACTGCTCGAAGTACCGCCCAAAACAGCCAACTCGCCACAATTGAAGATCTTGATTATGAGCTTCGCCCGCTAGAATATTGCCCTTGACTGCTTTGTCTGTAGAAATGGTAGGAAACCCCATCAAGGCATAAATTTGCTTCGAGATATCAGATGCCCGTTGCCTCAAAATGACAGTTACATCCTTTTCCTGGCGTCGAAGCTCTAACAGAATCGGCATGACATTGCAAAGGATATGAGCAATATTGCCATCATGCCAAAAGATTTCGTCTCGAGTATCAAACAGGTAGTGAGTGGATGGTGCTTCAATGGCTGAGCTGAGCTTTTTTCGGCTGTCCTTATAGATTTTTTTTGTAATGTTTATCAGGCTGAAGGGGCGATTAACCAAGACCTCCAAAGACTTTGCGCGCTTGACATGAAACCTGATATCACCAGTGCTGCCTGTTTTTGGACTCATTTCAACATCGTGAGGGTCAATCTGCTCACGCTGTGAAACCATTTCCATGACGTCTGGCTGCCATGGATTGCCCAGGCGATTGGGAAAGGTAAAAATTCGAGATTCAGGAATACTTAAAGGTTGGCTTGAGATTTTTAGGGACTTAACTGGGTAGGGCTCTTCTAAAACAGTTTGGCTCAACATCGCTCATCCCACATCGTCGTACTCAACATAGATTCATATTCTCTACAAACTGACATTTAGAGTAACCAGGTAGAAGAAAACATGTATATCACTTCCCAGGTCTCAACCTAAACGAACTGCATCAAAAATTACCCCGATTTTTTCTTGAACTCTCTGGAGCCGTTGCAAAGAACCTGTTTAACTTTTCATTACTCAAGAGCCAATTTGTGAAACTATTAATATCAACTGTTGCATGAATGCTTGAGGTTTTGTATAGAAAGTAATGGTGTTCCCTGAGTTTACTTATTACTTTAAAGTGTTCAAGTTCTTCACGGCTGTTTAATTCTATGACTATTGAATTTTGTTTCATCCAAATGCAGTTTGCTAAACCTGCTCCATGTTGAGCAATAACGACGAGAGCCTTGTCAAAGTAATCAACTTGTTCTTCAAATGATATCTTTTCTAACTGAATATTATGGAACTCGAACGGAGCTTTTACCATGGATTTGAGTGCAGAAGCCAATTCCCCATGGTTAAGAATTGATCTCCGCGATGAACCTGATTCGTGTCCTGTAGCGATGAAATAAGGATCCGGAGGCAGACGCTCTATCAAAAGTATTCTATTTGATTGGCTGTTTTGATCAACCTTAAGATAGCTGCAAATATCTCCTTTAAATTTTTCAAGATCGCTGCTGTTTACGTTCACAAATCTTGGATTCATTCCAACTAGAGCTGATGTTTTGAAACCTCTCTGAATATTGGTTTTGTCTTCAACCTTAATGCGATTTGAAAAAAGCTGTCGAAGTTTGTCAGCATGAATACCCAAGCCTCTGATTATAAAAATAACATCAGCAGGCGTTTGTGTGAGTACAAAATAAAGAGGCAAGACAGTGTCGACTATAAAATGATAGTAGTTTTCAATACTGCCACTGCCCCTTGGTGGAGGAGTCGGCTCTAGAAATATTAGCTTATTTGACTTTGCAAATTTTAAGATCTTTCGTTGATTACTGGCTACAGCAAATGTACTTCTATGCTTCTGAATAAATTTGGGAATTAATCTATGAATGAATTTTGGGATTAATGCAAGCATAAGAATTTACCTTCTGATATAAACGAATTTGAGTAACACGTTAATTGCTAGGCAAAAAATGATTCAAACGTACGCCCGCGAGATTGTTGGGGTTCATGTCCTCGCAATAGCTAGAAACCCGGTCTATTCTGTTAGACCCTTGAAGTAAACGTTTCTGAAAAAATTTCTCAATCTTTTCTGCATGCTTAAAATAAAATCCTTAAAGAAAAATTCAGAACGCCCGACAGCTATAACGTCTTCCACCTGATGGGTTAGCATCAGGTGCTTCTGGTTGTCCGTTGCTTTCCATTGGCCCAAGGGAATGTAGTTCTTGAACTTAAAGGCATAAATTTCAACACCCTCAATCTCGCCCGGTTGTAATTCACCAAAGGCCTGTTCTGGCATTGATGGGCAATAAAGCGACTTGAGATGGTCGCTTAACAACGCCCAGGTTATACCAAATGTCCCGTAACCGATAACAAGATGTTGGGCCGCAAGCAAGGTAGCTATATCGATCTCAAGATCTCTTTGCTCAAACTTAATGTGGCTGTACGTGCTCAGCAATTCAGGAATGACCGGATTTTCCAGGTCCTGCGCAACGATGCGGATCCGCGACCAACGGCGGCTTTCGATAATCTGTTTGTAAAATGACAACGGCGGCTGAACAAAGTTCGGATTGACCCGATTTCGGGGCTTTTTCTTTGGTTGTTGTCGGACTAGCCGCTGCATGAGTCGCCACCAACGACGTAACGGGCTAATGCCCATGCTTGTCGCCGCTCCTCCTAACTTTCCAGTTTTCAGGCGTAACCACCAACGATGTAGTGGACCATCTGTTGTACTCAGAGCGGCTGCTTGCCCTGGCTTCAGCCTCGCTTTTTTGGCTGCTGGATTAAAAATATCGCCAGATCGAATATAAATTACGAGTTCATCTTTACCTGCGTTGGGAAACAGCCGTTTCGGTAACATCGGGCGTACATATGTCTTGAGGATATGTCGTCGTGCATTCCAATCAGGATCTTTGATACCCATGACTCCGCTGGAAAACCAGAAGAAATAGCTGCATATGACCTTTCGATATTGCTCATACCCGCCCTTTCGAGGCTTTTCACCCTGGGTGAAATCGAAGTTTTTTGTCTCAAGCAAGCCATCATGGGGGGGTATCTCCAACAATGAGCAAGTTTGCTCTGCCAAATAAATGGCATGACATAGCTGCGTCATGTTGTTACACAATCTGCCAGCCCATCCTTCGATAATCAGATGATCGTGCATATCTATAGCTCTTTGAGGGTGAACGCTTATTCAACGGGATAGCCTAGGCGTATCAGCAGATCTGAAAACTTCAGAAAGGCATCTTTCTGTTTCTTATTCAATTTAGAGCGCCACTGATATGCTTGGCCCGACTTTAGAAAATCGCTTTTTCTGTTGTCGTTAGCCCCTAAAAATTTTTGCTTTACCCTGTCAAAAGCCTGAGCTTGTATTGCGCTTCGAACTTCTTGCTCTGTGCGACTTACCCCTAAGTGGTCAAGGATTCTAAAACATTCCTCTTTGGGGGTTCTTAGCATATCCTCATACCTTACATAGAAGACTCCATCATTTAAATATTCAGTGACATAATTTCTCCAGGGCACTACCCAGGGATGAATACGCTGATTGCCATTAGCCAATGCATCAATCATGGTGTCTATGCGCTGATGCCCCCTACGGAGATACAAGGAGTTGTCAACAGGCAAGTTTCGTATAGTCTCAAGCAGCGATCGGTATAGCCTAATGTCACCAGAGAGCTTATGCAAAACTCTCTTGAGAAAGAGCATGTAGTCTTTTTCAAGAGGGAAGAACTTTGAGCCAGAAATAGCAACATCTCTCGGATCTCTGATGACGTGAATCAAGTGAATATTGTCTGCAGGCTCAGGTTTGGTACTAAAAGCTTCAAAGGGATGGTGAGACTTATAACACTCAAAATCAGAAACCCTACTCTCGCCCTCACAAGCAATTTCTTGATGGTCGGTGGGTGCTTTCCAAAAACCTGCAACGGGGCACTGTAATAGTTCAGCGACTAATCTTGTCAGCCAGGTGTTTCCACTTTTGGGATATCCAACAACAATAACCTCTACTTTACTCATTAGCCGTGGCCTGTTTTAATTACTTGGGGTTAAAATCACCTCTTCATAGGTGCCGGTTTGTTGAATTTGTCCGTTTTCTAATCGATAAACGCGATCGCAATTTGCAATGGTTGAGAAGCGGTGCGCAATAATGATCAGCGTCTTTGATCCTACGAGTGAATCAATGGCATCGCTCACTAATTTTTCTGTTTCGGTGTCGAGGGCAGAGGTCGCCTCATCGAGTACTAAGATTTCTCGCCCATAGTAAAGTGCGCGGGCAATACCAATACGCTGACGTTGGCCCCCAGACAGCCGCACGCCCCGCTCACCAACGCTAGTATGGATACCTTGAGGCAACTGCTCAATCAGTTCTTCAAGTTGGGCTGCTTTGATAACCGCGTTCAGACGATCTGGATCAATTTCATGAAGTGGAATGCCAAACGCGATGTTTTGCGCAACGGTCTCATCTGTCAGAAAAATTGACTGCGGGATGTAGCCCAGTAGATTCTGCCAGCTTCGGAGATTTTGGTATACCGATACACCATCAACACAAATGTCTCCTGATGAAGGCTCTAGCAAACCTAGAATGATATCAACCAGGGTCGTTTTGCCGGATCCCGATTTACCCACCAATGCAATGGATTCCCCCCTGCGAATCTTTAAAGAGACTCCTTCAATGGCAGGTTTATTTGAATTTGGATAGTGAAAGGTCAGATTATCCAGCACCACTTCATGGTCAAACTTCACAGGCAACCTGGGGCGATGCCCTACCTGTTTAAGGTATGCCGAGGGTCCGTTGGCTGAATACGCCTCAATTGTCTTGAGATCTCGGTAAAGCATATCTATGGCGTAGCTCATCGAACGTATTCGGCCAACCGCGTTTAAAATTCGAGTAGCAGCTGGAATCATTCGAAGCGATGATACCGCAAAGATCCCCATGATAGAGGTCAGCTCTTCCAAACTTCTTCCCAGAACTAAGTTAGAGAGTAATATAAACAGAATCAAGAAAATAATTAGCACAGTCTCAATCGAGACACGCGGAACAAGTTGCAAGCTTTCTACCAAGGTAGCTGCCTGCCCGTATTCCTTAGAGTGATGCCGCAAATCTGCCTCAAAGTAGCTTTCACAGCCTAAAATTCGAGTTTCCTTGATGCTTCCTAAACCATGACCCACAGAGCGGATCATGCCACCGTGAGCCTGCGATTTTCGCCGCCCCCAGCTGCGAATACGACGGCTGAGGCGAGTAAATATCAAGAAAACAGGTAACAAAATAGCGAGTACCGTGATCACCATATAGATATCAGCAGCTGCTAGTAGACCCAACAGTAGCAACATCACAATGCCATTGCTAACAATATCCAGCAGCGGAATTAAACAGTTCACGGTAAATTGACCTGACTCAAAGGTCAAATTTTTAATCAATGTCGCACTGTTTTGATTTAGATGAAAAGCATAAGGAATATTGAGATAAGTATCCATCAAACGAGCTTCTAACTCTTGTTTCTGTCGATAGCTAAATTTCAAGGTGTAAAATTTGCCTAAAAAATAAGCCAGGGACTTGAAGCAAAAAACACAGATGATGAGGATGGCACTCGAAATCAGGATAGCCCTATCTGTTTCAAGGCCAAACCGATTTACTAAAGGGCCAAAAAAAGGATGATCGCGGACAATCGAAGGATCGCCTACGATACTCAGAAAGGGACCAATCAACCCAATTCCTGCTGCCTCAAGGACTGAAACAAATACAAAAACCGCCAGTAACAAAATAAGATGTTGACGCTTGCCAGAGAGAATATAAAGTACTTTCGAAAAATACTGACGCATGGAATACATCCTCAGCTACTGTCCGTGCAGTTGAGTTTAAACTAGGCGATTATCAAACCCCCCTAACAACTTAACCCCCCTAACAACTTATAAGAGTGGCTTAACCCTAAAAAAGTTCCAAAAGGCCGGTCAATTGCGGCTAGAACAGCTTAAGTAGAGGTTTTATACTCGATCAATACCGGTGTTTTACGTTGCCAGCGAGTCAGCCAATATTTTAGCTGTCCGACAGCCTGGGCAAATTTTGACAATGTGCAAAAAAAAGCATAGGTCAGCGCATGGGTGGGGAGATTTCCATAGCTGTCACGGCGATAGCGATAAATTCGATACATCAGTGCTCCATAACTCAACAGGAGCCACAAACTTAGCCCGTTTGTCGGGACGGCTACCAACAGTGCAAAGCCGGGTATTAAGACCCCCCACAGCCAACCGCTGCGGTGCTGGCGAGCCATATATTGCTCTGGGGCTTGACCATACATTGCAAAGCCTTGGGCGACAGCCCAACCGCCTCGAACGGCGCGTTTCCACCATTGGCCAAATTTCTGCATGTCAGCATCATGAAGCACCATGGTCCGATCAAGGCGTCGAATCTTCCAACCCAGACGTCTAAGCCGAATGCACATTTCAGGCTCTTCGCCACAGATTAAGGTGTTGTTATAACCGTTGACAGCTTGGAGCGCACAAACTTTTATGAGAGCATCTCCACCACAGGCTGACACCTCGCCAGCTGGGGCTTCCCATTCTAAATCGGTATATCGGTTGTAAACAGACCCCTCAGGGAACCTTTCTTGTCGACGGCCACAAACGATCGCCAGCTGGTCGTCTTTTGCTAACCAACTACGGGCATCCTCGAGCCATCCTGCCGATAGCTCACAATCGCCATCAATAAACTGAACATACTGAATCTCAGGAAAATGAGTGATTAGATAATCAAAGCCTGTATTACGCGCCCGTGCTGCTGTAAATGGCTCAGCTCGATCAAGCTCAATTACCGATATATCTAGCTCACGGGCGACCTGAATACTGTCATCTGTGGAACCAGAATCAACATAGACGATGGGTGCCCGTTCACGCGTCTGAACTTTTACTGCGTGCAAGCATTCCCTAAGTCGCTCGCCTTCGTTGCGACCAATTGCCACTATCCCCACAGTGTTTGTAGCCATTGCTTTAATTACAGTATCTACATCAAGTGCCATCTTGACTGCAATCACAGTCTCATAAACTAACGAAATGCATAAAATGATTTGCTGGGTTCAAAGATTTCTTCCTCAGTCATCTTTCTCTGCGAGAGGTATCCAGTCCATTATTTAGGCCCGTTATTTATATGGATGGGGCTGTAGCACCCGCTGTGAAGGCTGGTAATTGATCCAACCTACAGATGATGAGGTCAAAGCGGCTGTGGAGAAGTTTTTGCAGGAAAGCTCCATCCCAAGCCAGTCACCCAAAATAGCCAAGTCTATATCAAACTTTGCTTCTAACCAGGTTCGGTCCTGAACCGAAAGCTGCGGACGGTGTTGCATTTGCCAAAAACCTTTGACCCAATCTCGGAACGATTGGGGAACCCAATGTCGTCGGATGCTGCTTAAAATCGGGGCATTGACGATGGCATCTCGCCAACTGCTCTTGCGCAGCCGTGCTTTAGACGCGTGCTGATGCTTTAGATCCTTTAGCCAGTGTGCCGGCTGATCATATCCAATAAATTTGCAAATACGCGTAAATTCTTCGTTAGGAGATTGCCTGAGCCGTTCAAAAAATACGGGTAAAACATTTTCTGGACCAAAGGTTTCCAGATAAGGCTGAAGCTGCCTGCTGTACAGACTATATTCGTATAGCTCAGGATGCTGCTTGAGGGCCTGACTCAAATCACCTGGGACCTTATTCTGACTCCATTCGTGAATATATTGAGAAATGAGACGATCAACTGGGTGGCGCATCACGTAGATTAATTTGACGTTAGGCAGATGCTGATGCAGTCGTTTGACTGTGTTGGGATAGGTTGGCAACTTAGTGTAATGGGTACTAGACTCGCCACAAATATCGCCCTCACTTGCGGCCTCAAACAACCCAGAATACCAGTCTATGCCCCGGCAAAATTGGTTATCGTCACTGAAGAAATTAGGTTCCTTTGGATGACTCATGAAGATACCAACCTGCTCTTCAAGCTGCTCGTGCAGTGTCGTGGTCGCGCATTTCATAGCGCCCATGATGATAAATGATGGAGCGTTAACCATAACCTTTGTGATGAGCTAGAAAACGGTGAGCTGAGCACCCGATCATTCGATACCGTAAGTATGATGACGATGCAGCTTAAAAAGTTCCGATATCCTCTTAACTCGACAAAAACGTGTCGGAAGTTAGCTATC
>JBCCRZ010000155.1:0-10640 GCA_039200855.1 Cyanobacteria bacterium P01_D01_bin.44
GAACTGTTGGGTGAACGGTTGTTTTCTTACCCCATGCGGGGGCCGTTTACCGAGACGATGATCTTTGCGGATGCCCATCGGCTTAAGCGCTGGTGGAAACGGCTTCAGCTTCAGGCATTTGGGCTGCTGTCGGCGGGCAATACGTTTCTGGCCTGTCAGTATTTCACCGTGCGGGGGCTGCGGACGCTTAACGGTAAACTGGTGCAGCATCAGCTCAGTCGCTTTTGTCAGAGTGATTCTGGTCAAGACACGATTGACTCGACTCCGATTCCCAGCCAGATCTCCCACTATCACTTTATGGATGAGAGCTTTCATTTCAACAGCTCTACCCTGATTTCTCAGGAAGTGATTAACGAGTTGCCTGCCCCCACTGCGTTTGAAAAACAGGTGGCGAATCTAGGGATTCGGGGATGCCAGCAGGATCATAGGACTTTCTCGGTGGTGATTAACGGGATTTTTTGGCATGACCCGGCGCTGTATGAGACGGTATATCGGCTGTTGCGATCGCACCTCTTCGCTCTAAACCATACCGATGCTAAAGAAATGATGCGCGTCTGCTTTACTGAAGCGTCAGAGGGGCTATACCAGAGTTACCAAACCCACCGCGAGGCCACGGCGGCGTATCAAGCCTATCTCGACCCCCTGGGCTACGTTTGGCCTCAAAATCGACAGATGTCGCTCATGGCAAAGGCCTCAATCGATCGCTATTTAGCCACCCAACGGCGGGCACTGCCCCGCTTCCTAAGCACCCATTTTTCAAATCAGCGGAGAGAACATTGATGGGCACCGTATCACCGACCATTTTTAACAATCCAGACATTGTCGCCAAAGGCTGGTACCTGGCCTGCCTCAGTCGCGATCTGTGCATTGGCCAGGTCCAATCTTTTGAGCTATGTGGTCAGCGCATTGCCGTCTTTCGGGGTGAAGATGGACAGGTGCGCGCCCTGGATGCCTACTGCCCTCACATGGGCACTGACCTGGGCATTGGGGATGTGCAGGGCAACCATGTGCGCTGTTTTTTCCATCATTGGGCCTTTGATGGTGAGGGTCAGTGTCAAAATATTCCCTGTCAGCCTGATATCCCACCGGAGGCAAAGCTACAGTCCTATGCCACCGCCGAGAAATATGGCTTTATTTGGATTTATCCCGATGCGGTTGCCTCCACGGGGGTGGCCGAGTTTGACGAACTCAAAGGGCACGGGGTTGTTGCCCAGGCCGATCGACCCTTGATGCGTCACTGTCACCACCACATCTGCATGATGAACGGTATCGATGTGCAGCATCTGCAAACGGTGCATCGACTCTCGGTGAATATGGAGCTTTCCCTCGAACGAGATACTGAGCGTAATTTAATTGACTTCACCCTCACGGGCGATCTACCAGACAATACCTGGCGTGCCCGTCTGGGACGATGGCTGTTGGGGTCAACCTATGCTTACTCAATGCGATATGCCCACGGCTGTTTGGGGCTGCTCACGATGATGAAAGACGTTCGGTTCATCCCACCGCTGCATATGCTCTATGCCTATGTGCCGCTGCCCGGCGGGGAAACTCGAGTGCAGCCGGTCTATGTGACCCGCAGGCGCGAGGGGCTGCTGGGCTGGTTGATTAGCCAGCTGTTGCTGCTGTTGACCCGACTTTGTTACTATGCCCTGCGGGATGAAGACGGTCAGATTTACGACAATATACGTTTTGCGCCTAAGACGCTGCTGTTGATTGATGCGCCGCTGGTGGAGTACATGCAGTATGTAAATCAGCTTGAGCCGTCGTGCTGGTCAAATCAGACAACAGCTCAGACAACAGCTCAAGCAGACTCACTTCAGGTGAGTAAAGGCGAGATCTTACAATTGATTGACCTACAAACGATTTAAAGCGCTCTGGCGTTCAACCACTTGGGCAGCCGCGGGGGTATAGGTCATGTTTGAGACCACCACAAACACAATCAGGCCAATAATCGGGCTAATCAACGTAGGGAACCCATCAAATGCATCCGAGAATAAACTGTTGGGAATATAAGCCAGCGTATTCTCAGCCCCAAACATGGTTGGCATCAGTACGAAAAAGAACAAACGCGTTAGCGAACCCACGATAATACAGGCCAGCGCCCCCTGCCAGGTGGCTTTGGGCCAAAATAACCCCCCGGTTAGGGGCACCACCAGTCCCGCAAACCCCAAGTCAAATGCCAACAAGAGTAAAACCCCCGTCTGAGGAATCTGGATGGCAAAAAACACACCCAACAACGTAATCACAACCGCCATGAGTCGAGTAATCTGCAAAAGCTTGTCACCCCCGCTGTGGCCACCGCCGCTATGGCCATCGTGGGCATGGCGAATCCCTAAAACATTGTGGGCAATCACCGAAGACGTTCCTAAGATAGCGCCATCAGCAGTCGAGAGCGATGCTGACATGATAGCCACAATGACAATCAGGCTTAAAAAAGGTGGAATTACATTACTGAGTAAAGCAAAGAGAACCGGACCGTCTGACACTGCCCCAACTTGGTCAAGAATGCGATTAGCAGACAGCGCCACGATAGAAAAGGGGATGCCGATAATCAAAGTGCCTGCACAACCAATCAGACATGCCCGCTGGGCGGTTTCAGGATTTTCTGCAGCAAATACTCTGGCCATAAAGTCAATGGCGACAATATCGCCTAACCCCAATGCCAAAATCGTCGCCCAGTTAATGGCGGCCCCAGCTTCAGGAGCCGTCAGTTGGGCAAGGTCAAACGGTCCCATCCCGGCCGGAATCTCTAGACCAAAGTTAGCCCCGATAAACCCTATGAGAACGATCGCCCCTAACAATGCAATCCCCACCTGGACGGCATCCGTGTATGCCACTGCGAATAAGCCACCGGATACGGTGTACACAAACACCAGAGTCGCAATTAGGGTCACACCCCCCACGTAACTCAGCCCTAAAAAGGTTTGAAACAGATAGCCCCCGGCCACCAGATTACCCGCTAGTAGAAACGAGAAACTGAGCACCATGATGATAGAGGCAACAAACTCGGTCGTACGCCCATATTTAACCCGATAAAAGTCAGGCAGGGTAATTAACCCCATGCGATTAAGCGGTTTGGCATAAAATAACCCCGTTAGTAACAAACAAAGAGCGAGCCCTACGGGCAACGCAGCCCCTGCCCAAAAGCCAAACTCCGCCGACAAATCAGTGTTACCCAAGGTCGCATTTGAATCTACCGACTGAGCCATCAGCGTAGCAGCGGCTAACGGCAGCACTAACCCCCGACCCGCCACCAAAAAGTTAACACTGT
Organism: Cyanobacteria bacterium P01_D01_bin.44; assembly: GCA_039200855.1. Lineage (GTDB taxonomy): Bacteria > Cyanobacteriota > Cyanobacteriia > Phormidesmidales > Phormidesmidaceae > SIO4C1. The sequence goes on from JBCCRZ010000155.1 coordinate 3,275, forward strand.
CTCCCTTAATTTGCTTAGACGCCCAAACGCCTAACCCCAGAGTTCCTAAGAGGAATAGGATAATTCCCCAAAATAAGATTTGGTTTTCCATTGCTTGAATCTCCTAATGTGTAAATCTGTGCAAACTAGAAATCTCCCACTGGTATTGGTAAAAAAACAAAAGCCCGGAAAGAACGCCCACTTTCAAAAGTGGTGCAGTTCCTCCCGGGCTTTTATCCCGCCGTGTACCTGGCGATTAATCCAACTGCCAAGCCGCCCCTCTTGGACCAGACATCCCAAACTGAGATCGGAACCCTAGGGGCAAAAATAATTTTGAATAGCTTTAGTTATTTCAACTGGAAGCTTGGGCTTAACTTAGCAACCGTAACGGTGTCAAAAAGTGTTACTTGATACTAAAAAAGACGATTCATTTTAGTTTGTCTGAATAATATGGATTTAAAGAATAGTCGGACTTCTGCAGCAAATCCCCTAAATGGTGACGTGATCAACGTTTTGCCGCCGCTGGCAAAACACGAAATGCACTAAAAAGTTTCGTGATATCACAGGTTTTGTTGACTTTGGACGTTAATCTTAACAATATGACCTCTCACAATATTGTCCATTTCCCGAATACCCCGTATGCGTCTGTCGCTGTCGATAGTCAGCATCCCCTCTCAGTGAGCCTGACCCTGCAAAATTCTCCCATTCTCTTTGGCTGTCGCACGGGTATCTGTGGCACCTGTCTGGTCTCAGCCACAGGCGATATGGTGCCTCCCGATAGCGAAGAACAAGAAGTCTTAGATATCCTCGCACCCGACTGCCCGACAGCACGGCTGGCCTGCCAAATCCAGCCAACGGGCAACCTCTCTTTAACCCAACGAATCCCATGAGCTTCAAGGACTTTTGGTACGTGGTGGCCCTCAGTGAGCAGCTCACCACCAAAACAGTCCTCTCACGGACGGTGCTAGACGAATGGCTAGCCATCTTTCGCGATGAAAAAGGCCAACCCGTCGCCCTGCGGGATTGTTGCCTGCACCGCAACAGTCGCCTCTCGGCGGGCAAGGTGCAGAAGGGGCAACTGCAATGCCCTTACCACGGTTGGCAATATGACGGGAAAGGCAACGTGGCGTCGGTTCCGGCTGAGGGTGGATGCCCCAAAGTCTCTCGTAAGGCCATCCGCTACGACACCCGAGAGCAAGATGGCTATGTGTATGTGCGCCTTGCCGCTGAGCCAGCGGAGGATTTGAAGCCCTTTGCCATGCCGTTTTATCAGGCCCCTGGATGGAGCACGGTTCGGGTGATTAACCAATTTCAGAACACCGTGACGAACTGTGTCGAGAACTTTATTGACATCCCCCATACCGCATCGGTCCATCCAGGGATTTTTCGGAATGCGCGGCAGCAAAAACTACAGATGACGGTCTCACGCAATGAGGGGAGGGTGACGGCCACCTACCGCAATGAAACGACTAATTTGGGCTGGTATCGCTGGTTTCTGAACCCGAAAGGGCACGAAATCTACCATGTGGATAGTTTCTTTATGCCCAACGTGACCCGTGTGGAGTATGGCATGGGGCCATCCCGGAGGTGCTTTATCACCAGTCAATCTGTTCCAGAAACCAAGGACTCTACCCTGGTTTATACCGATGTGACGTTTAACTATGGGGTATGGAACGGGCTGGCCCGTCCGTTTGTGCATTGGACCGCGCAGCGGATTATTGGTCAGGACGTGGTGGCCTTGCGACGACAGCAGGAGACGATTGCCAAGTATGGTGAGCGGTTTATCCATACCCCCGCCGATACGATCCATGTGTTTGTAGAGTCGATCAGGGATGCGATCGCAGCGGGCAAAGACCCCCGCCAGCTACCGGATAAGACAGTGGAGGTGACCTTTTGGGTATGAGAAATAGAGTATTTCTCTGTAGGGGCGGTGCCTTGTGCCCGCCCTTCCGCATCGGGAGCAACCAACCAGGTTCTTGTATCAGGAATTAGGAATTAGGAGATAGGAGTCAGGATGGTGACTCGGTTTGATTGGGCGATTTTAATCACTTTTTGGCTACTGGTGGGGCTGAGTGTCTCACGGGTTGAAGGTTGGCAACGGTTTTGTCAGAAAACTAAAGATGACTGGGTACTGGATCTCTGTGGGTTGGGTATGCAGGGAATTGTCATTCCAGCACTCCAAATTGGATTGCTCTATCAGGGATTGCATTGGCTGCTGCCCCAGGGGGCGAACAGCGTCGCGCTGCCGTCCATGGCAGGATTTTTTCTAAGTTCGGTGCTGGTGGACTATGGCTACTACTGGAACCACCGTTGGCTGCACGCCCAGGGCTGGGCAATTCATCGAGTTCACCATACGGTTACCCAGTTAGATGTGCTCGGCACCTCCCGTAATACCCTGTGGAGCAGTTTTTTCATTCTGTACCTCTGGGTTCATGGGCTGATGATCTATTTGCTAAGTGACCCCAGCGGCTACCTGTGGGGGATTAGTCTGACGGCAATGCTCGACCTGTGGCGACACAGTCAGTTAGGCCCTAAGTCAGAGAGCTGGCTCTATCGATGGCTGTCGCCCTGGCTGGTACTGCCCCAAGATCATGCCTGGCACCATGCCCAGCACACGTGCAACTTTGGGGCTAATCTCAAACTGTGGGATTGGCTGCACGGCACAGCTCGATACTCTCCTGAGTTTCCTGAATCTCTGGGCATCGAAACATCCCTGAGTCTCTGGCAAAAGTTGTTGTCCCCCTTTGAGGTGTTATGACCTTACTGAGTCGGCTGTTAGCATTTTTCCCCACCCTGGTAATAGGGCTATCCGGGATATCATTTGTTTGGCTCTGTCTGGCGGATAGTTGGCTAACAGGCATGTTACGGTTTGGAATATGTCTATTTGTTATTTACGGGCTGCCGGTGGTCGTCTATCGGTTTCACACCTGGTTTTATCCCATTTCTGAGGGGATAAGCTATCTACAAGGTGAGCAATATTCCCCCTGGTGGGGAAGTCATCAGATTCAGGCAATTTATATTGCATTTCCAACCTTAGAGACGGTGTTGCGGCTCATTCCAGGGATGTTCTCAGCCTGGCTACGTTTGTGGGGAGCCGAGATCGGCCAGCACGTTTATTGGACGCCAGCGTTAGAAATTGCCGATCGAGGTTTGTTGAGCATTGGCGATGGGGTGGTGATAGGCCACCGGGTGGGGCTTTATGCCCATGTGATTAAGCCTAAACGACAGGATTTGATGCTCTATGTCAAACCTATCCAAATCGGGGCAGGCGCTTTTGTCGGGGCAGGCTCCCATTTGGGGCCAGGGGTGGTTGTGGAAGCAGGCGGGTACTTGTCGGCAGGGAGTGATGTGTATCCAAATCGGACAGGGGGAAAGGGGTTTGTTGAGGTTGGGGATGAACTTCTATAGCTTTGGCTTTCCGTTGGGAGTAGGGGAGCAGAGGTATAACGATGGAGCTGAGCGGCGGTCACTATTTCTTGATTACTGTCTAATAGTTTCAATCCGTCCGTTCCTGCGCAGGGTTATGCGGCATTTTGTGTGAACACTCAATTGTTCGATCACTGAACTGAGATGATATCAAAAGTCTCTTGATTGCCAATGCGATAGAATAAAAAATCTGAATCAAGAGTGAGAATTTGCCGAGCACCTGTCTGTTCAGCTGCCACAACTAGTGATGCGTCAGCTAAATCCATCGGTCGATCCTGATATTTTTCCATCAACTCGAACAAACGGTTGTAATCGTCTTCTTGAATTTCATAGGTCACTAACAATTTGTCTAAAAGCAATTGTCCTAACTGTTTCTGCATTTGCCATCCACCCCGATGGAGAGCCAAGTACATGGCTTCGGTCAAACAAGACCAGGTCGTTAGGAGAGGAGAAGCAAGCTGTATAACTGCATTGCGATAAGCTTTGTGTTGAGGTTGAGTGCGATCGACCAGGCAAAGTAAAACTCCTGCATCACAAAGAATCAAAGCTCTAGTCCCTGTTTGCGATATTTAGATAGCAGATGCTGCCGATAGTCACCAGATGGTTCGGTCGTTTTAATTTGTAGATGATCAACTGCTGTAAACCATTGCGTCCACGTTTCAGTTACTGAAGCTTGATACCCACCTGATTTGCCCCATGGCTGGCGTTTATAAGTTAAAAAATCGATAAAATCATTAACTTGCTGCAAGAGTACATCTGGCAGTTGCTGCAGCTTGGCAATAGTAATTTCGCGAATCGTCATAATCCAAAATATAAGGAATTTTAACAAGCACTTCTTGATTATATTTCAAGTAACGAAAGCTGACTCGTTGATGGCTGGCTGTGCAGGCGCATCAGGATGTGTTATTGGAAACAGTGGCGCAGACCGCTTACGCGCATCAGCAAGCTCTTGGCGCTTGGGACCGATAAGCAGCGCCACGCGATTTTGACAGGCATTAGTCGTAAGGGCTACTGGCACCTGTCGAGAACGCTGGCGACTCAAACTGGAATGACCAACGAGTGGCTAGCACAACAGGGATTACTGTCAATCCGTGACCTGTGGATAAAAGCTCAGGGTTACGTTTGATAGTGTCAGTTAATGTTTGCTCCGTGACGCTGAACTGCCCTGTGCGCGCCCATCGGAAGTGCCCTTGGGGTAGACCCGCTTGCAGGGTGGTGTGGGAGGGGGGATTCGTGAGGATTCTCCCTATCCTGATTAGACCCAAATATCGTTTTTTTGCTCCCAATGATTTTGAACTTCCTGAAAACGTCCAATCCGCTCTTGAATTTTCTGTATTTCTTTAGGGTAGAACTCAAACATGGTTTCGCAGAGAGTCAACATCCATGCCTTTCTGGAATACCCATGATTCATTTGAATGAAATTAGAGTTGGCAATTTGTATCTGTCCCCATCCAAGTGCCCCTACAGTTAGGCAATTCCAATCCAGAAATTCAATTGGCCCAAAACTAACTTCAGTTGCTCTAACTCTATTCTCATCAACTGCGTACTTGACCATAATCAGTGAAAACACATTCATATCGTCTTCGTAGAATCTCGACAGCCTTTCCACTGATGTCAGGTTTGGCATGTTGAACTTGGTATCCTCTCGATGGGTTTTGACGTCTACAACACAGTAGAAGTCTTCTCTATCTCTAAATGCAAGATCAGCCATAGCACGACGAGCAAAATTTGAAGAGTACTCTTGACACCATTCTCCCAGAAAGCTATCAAAGCGCTCAGCAATCAACCCCTCAATTGCATCTCCAGCAGCTCTCGTACTTCTTGCAGTTTGGTTCGAGAGAAAGTCAGGTACTGAGTTGATATAAGTTTTAATTTGCTCAGCTACCTCCAAATAGTGACCATCATAGAAAAAGCTAGATCTCATCCAAATAATTCCTTCTGGCTAATCTGAACTGATTTTTTCATGGCCAGAAGCTTCCCTTCCTTTTGTTGCTCATTCAAAGTGTTTCTTTCCCAAAAAACACCATCAGCATATCCTTGAATCGACAAGTCTTCGTCTGCTAATTGAAGACGCTTTAATGCCCAGCAACAATATTCCTGACTCAACTCAATGCCAGTAAAATTGCGTTCAAGCTTTTTTGCTACTACTGCTGTAGTTCCACTACCAAGAAACGGATCAAGCACTAAATCACCAGGATTAGAGCTTGCAAGAATCAACTTGGCAATCAATTTTTCCGGCTTTTGTGTTGGATGATCTGTATTTTCAGGCATTGACCAAAATGGAATACTGATATCTGTCCATATATTGGAAGGATGTGTCAGTCTAAAATTTCCATTATCCTCTTCATTCCAATCCTTTGGCTTGCCATTTTTATGCCTATAAGGGGCAATTACCTTCCGCTTCTGTTTAACTGAATCAACATTAAAAGTATATTGATCTGTAACGCTACAGAACCAGATATCTTCCGTATTATTTTTCCAGTTTGTTTTTGCGCCTCGACCTTTTTCACGTTCCCATGTGATACGACTACGAATATAGAATTCTCTTTCAAGAAGCGGCGCAATAATTATAGACGTCTTCCAGTCAGAACAAATATAAAGCGTTGCGGTAGGCTTGAGCAAAGGCTTAAGAAGTTTTAAGACAGATGAAAACCAGTCTTTATATTCCCCTTTTTCTTTTTCCTTAAATAGATGCCCATTATAGTTTTTTGAGAGATTGTAAGGAGGGTCCATAACCAGGAGATCAACAGACTCTTTTGGCAAATATTTTGCTGCACTGAAAAAGTCTTGATTGATTACTCTTCCTATTATCTGATCAATACACACATGAGAATTAAGAGATAATAAAGATTTACTGAATTTTGCCAGCTCGTGTTCTGAGCATGTAAGTGTTCGATTCCGAGGGGCACGCTTTTTCACTCTAAAACTCTCACAAAAACAAAGTAAACATGGCGCTTCATTATACAAGGTCTTGATTGGGATCTATGTAGCGATTAGTTTCAAATTCTTCCAGCTTGTACACAAATCTGAGCGTGTGTACGGTAGCTCTATCTCAACGCCCTCAGTGAAGTAGACGTTTATAGATTAATCATGCAACTGGAATTGTAGGTCGGGTAAAGGAGGAAGTTTTAGATATAGCCCCCTCCCTCTCCTCAGAACCATACATACGACTTTCACCGTACACGGCTCAAGCAACGCTTTAAAGTTCAGTGTCTCCGATTCTTAACAACCCTTGCGGGCTGTCCTGACGGTTACGTTTGCAAACCGAAGCCTGCACCTAACTTTTCCCAATCAGTTAAGTTTCATCTCACCTGCAATCAAGTTGTCACCTGTCCCACGTCTGCACCCTTTCAGGCTAGGCATTTGGCCTATCCATCGCGTTATGATTTCCGCTTGCCTTTCGGCTGACGGCTTTCGCTTCTTGGGACATCCTGTTTCCGCTAAAGGCTTCCACCTCAGTTACCTTTGGCTTACCTGACAATGACGGCATTGCCCGGACTCTATCGGAGTTCTCTCGTTTCGCACGGGGTGGAGATGTGATTGCCTGAGGACTCCTCTCTACTCCAGAGGCGAGGTGTTCCCAGCCGATACTTAGACGCTACCGACCCTCATTTGCCCCATAATGCTCGTATCAGCCAATTTCAAGCACTTAAATTAACGAAGCCTCATCAAGGATTCATTTGCATTATCCTTAGCAATCTTGCCCTAGCCCTGATACAAATTTTGGCTTTTGCATCATTAGGCAATTAACCTCTTCTGCTGATACTGCCCCTCCATTACTGGTTGAACATTCCGAGGCGGACATCCGTCTGAACACTGACGGGGAAGGACTTTTGGGGAATCCTTCCAACTCCCCCGAACGACTTCGAGTCGCGCGTCTAACTATTATCAGATCGACTTTTTCCATCTTGTCGAGCTAGATAACCGGAAACTTGTCCATATAGTACGCTCATATTAGAGA
>JBCCRZ010000156.1:0-10597 GCA_039200855.1 Cyanobacteria bacterium P01_D01_bin.44
AGGTAGACCGGTTTGCCCAATCGATGCGGTGATGACCAATTGCCCCCACGATCTCGCCCTGCCAAACAATCGCCATTTGAAAGCCTTCATTACGCTCAAACTGTGCCTGTGTGGTGATGATAAAAGCGCGGGTATCTTCTGTAGTGTGGGTGCTATCGACCCAGGGTAGCCACTGGCGTAGGTAGGTACGATTTTTGTCTGTCAGCTGAAAGATGACGTCTGCATGTTTGGGGTCTAATCTCTCAAGAGAGAGTTCATGGGTAATTTTAGACGGCAGCATGAATGTGCCCCTTGGCTGGCTATCGATCTTCTCATAGTATGTGGGTAATCGGGAGAAACTCGGGGAAGTGGGAGCTAGTGGTCTGTCAACCTTAAATTTACGGGTAAGACTGACGCGGAGACAAGGGGATAGGGAGACGCGGGGATAGTTGCTCGCCTTAGCTCTCCGCGTCTCCGCGTCCCCCCCTCTCCGCGTCCTTCTCTACTCTAGTTTCTAAGCTTGACGCTGTACTAAACATAAATTTATTGCGTATCGGCTAAACGCGGATCGCTCAGTGCTGGATTGGTGATGAACGTTTCATCTGTCAGGCTTTGCAGGAAAGCAATCAGGTCCTGCTTTTCGGATGCCGTGAGCGAAAAACCTTTGAGGAAAGAACTTTTGAGCGGATTTTGACTGCCGACCCCCGCATAGGGACCCTCTGAAATGGTTCGACCGCCTGCTTCGTAGTGCTCAATGGCCTCTTCTAAGGTGGCAATGCTGCCGTCGTGCATATAGGGCGCTGTGAGGGCTATATTTCGCAGGGTGGGGGCTCTGAATCTGCCCATGTCGTTGGCATTATGGGTGATTTCTTCTACCCCGGTATTGTTGGGTGGGTAAGCGCCGTTGTCGTCAATGTTATAGAGCCCGGTGTTGTGAAAGGCGATTTCGGTGAAGCCCGAGCGTTCGTGACGGCTGGAGTCGCTAAAATTAAGGCCACTGTGGCAATGAAAACACTCTAAACGCTCACTGGTAAATAACGCTTCGCCGCGTTTGGCTGAGTCAGAAATCGCAGCGGGCTCACCGCCGTAGCGATATCTATCGTAGGGGGCGTTAAAGGAGTTGAGGGTGCGTTCGAAGGCTGCGATCGCAAGTGTCACGTTCCGTACACTCACCGGCTCATCCCCTCCAAAAGCAGTCCTAAACCGCTCTACATAAGCTGGATCATCGCTCAGGGTTTGCAGCAGCTCGTTTTCTCGACCCGCCATCCCCAACTCTACGGGTTCCTCACCAAACATGGGTACCAGCATCTGCTGTTCCAGGTGCTGCATAAGCGGATTTGCCCAGGTCTGCACAGAGTTATAACCCGCGTTAGCCAAACTCATCGAGTTACGCGGATGGACCTCTCCAGTAGCCCCCACCGAAGTAGGCTTGCCCTCGGTAAACGCCAGCTTTTGCAAATGACAGGTTCCACAGGAAAAATCTCCAGTAACTGACAGACGCGGCTCGTAAAATAGATGTCGTCCCAGCTCAACCTTCGCTGCCGTCATCGGATTCTCCTCGGGCACCAGGGGCTTTGGCACCCAAGCAGGCAAGCCCCAGTCAAATTCACCTGGGGCAGGGGTGTTAGCATCTATAGGAGCTACCGTCGGGGAGAGCGTGCCCTCGGGGTCGTGCCCAAGCGCTTTCTCAAACCCAACGGATAGGCAAAATACTAAAATGCAGGTCAGTATCCGAGTAACCCAACGGCGAGGTAACATTCCAACTCCTATCTGCTGACATCTGGGCTAATATTCCCCAAAACCGTTCGGCCTGGGAGTTCAGCTTCGACGGACTATTAGAGATGCCCCTTGCCTCATTTTACGCTGAAAAAAGTTTGTTCGAGAACGGGCTGATCATTAAAAGGTAGCCCCAAACTCTGCATTAGCCCCGCACAATCGCTATCGTCTGGCGACGACATGCAGCCAACAGCCGTATTCTCCTGATTTTCTGTGAGGTTCGTATTGGCCACCAGCGCTGCGAGATCCGCCACAATGACATCCTGCGCAGGGTCAAAATCAGCAAAGACAACCTCTGCCCGATTGGGTGAACCGCACACCACAGGGGCCTGGGTTGAATCCATCTGACAGCCGACACTGCCTAAATGAAAGGCAAACCCTTGAAAAGCCTCAGGCTTGTGGTCGCCGTGTTCACCTGTGTCGCCATGCTGAACGGCACCGCCGTGCTCGTCTGTGCCGCCATGATCGCTATGCTGCCGTACCTGGGCGACATCGGTCGCCGGGGTCAGATCGATACGGGCAAACTTATAGCCAAAATTCCAGTTCCACCAGAGTGACGTGAGATTAAGCGGTGAAGGGGCCAGAGTAGAATCCACGTGATTCATCGCAAAGGGAACCCCCAGCGTGAATTTCACACCGGTGTAGTCCCCGGCTGGGACCGAACCCACCACCTGACCACGGGTATCGGGCGTACCGTTGGCGCAGGCACCAGACTTATCTTCAAAGTCGATCAGGGCGACGTCCTGATGCTGCCATTTGCCATCTTGACTGAGCACCAAAGGGACTTCATTACCCGCTGCATCTAGGAGCGCGACTTCCGAGACATAAAATCTAAAATCAAGGGGCGTCATGGGGCTGGCGGGTGTGCCCAGGTTGTAGGTTTCACCACAGGCAAACACCTCTTCCCCGACGACCCCTTCAAACTGAAGGGTTACCATCTGGCTCTCAATGGCGCTGACAGGTTTCTGCTGTTGCCTGAACCCAACTAACCCCAAAAACGCTACACCAGCTGCCAAAATGAGCTTAAAGTATTTTCTTTGCTGTTGTCTATTAAACATATTAAAAAATCACCCTATTGCTGAGCTGACCCAACATTTGAGGATACTGCCAACAACCCAAATCAGGCAAAAGACAGCGTGTCAATCTTTGTGTTAGTCCGCTCACATATCAGTCTATCTGAGTCCTAGGCTGCTAAAAGCGAGTCCGATATTGCACACCAAACGTAGCCGGTGCAATGTAAGTTGAGGGAAAAAGAGAGCCTCCGAAGAAAGAGGCCGTTGTCGTAAAGGCTCTGAAATCAAAGATGTTATTAGCAAACACGTAAATGCCCTGGTTTTGATTAAATTCATAGCCGAGCCGAGCATTAACAAGAACGTATGGCCGCTGCCTGAGGGAATTGTCATCATTAAAATACGTGGTGCCAAATCCTTGAGCTTCAAGTCTGCCAAATATGCCATCGGTTGACCGATACTGAGCAGCCAGATTAAAAGTATATTCAGGCGAATAGGTCAAATTATTCCCATTGAAGTTGCCTAAGATCGGATCTACATAATCTGTATACTCTGCATCTAACCAGCCAAATCCCGCAATTAGATCAAGCCCATCAATGGGCCTGGCCCTCAGCTCAGCCTCAAGACCGTTGATCGTTACCCCAGCATTATCGACAAAGCCAAATAGCCCCGTCGCCGGATCGGTAGACGGAACCTGATAGTCGTCAATCGGGTTATGGAACAGTGTCAAATTAGCCGTCAACCGATCTTCAAACCAGGACGAACGCACCCCCACTTCATAGTTCCAAGACTTTTCTGCATCAAAAAATAGCTGCTCCGGCACTGTAGCTCGAAAATTGACGCCCTGGGCCCTGTACCCGCGAGAAATCGAACCGTAGACCATCACATCTGGGGTGACCTTATACTCAACCGCAACGCGGGGGATCAACTCATCCCCATTGTTACTCTCATCATTAAAGGTAGCAATACCCAGAACAGACTCAGCCTCAGAGCTTTCAAGGGTGCTATCAAAGATTTCGTAGCGCAAGCCCGCTGTTAGTGTCAGTGCCTCAGTCGGACGATAACTGGCCTGTCCAAAAACGGCATAGGTGTCCTCATCAATCTCGGCCCGGTTCACACTGACCAGGGGGCCCCCTAAATCTGCCCCAATGATAAAGCCTTCTTCACCCACATTGAAATCACGTTGCTCATAGTAGGCACCCGTCAACCACGAAAAGGGACCATCGTCGGTTGCAGATTGCAGGCGCAGTTCCTGACTAAAAACGGTAGAGTCAATCGCAACAAATTGCTCAAGCTGGTCAAGGCTGGTGCCATCGGAGTCGTTTTCAAATTCTTGATCAGAGAAACGTCGTCCTGTGATGGAGGTAAAGCGTAGACTCGGGTTTTCATACGTGACTCTGAGAGACTGTGAGTTGGTATCCAGATTGTTAAAGCCAATCGCATTAATGTCCGTCTCAGAGGGGTCTTGTCCTAAATCAGGCCGACTGATGGGTGGCGTGCCGTCGCGATAGCTGTCGATGGCTGCATTAAACAAAACTTCCCAATTTTCTGACGGGGTCCACATGAGCTGAGCCCGGCCCCCGCCTCCAGATTCGAAATCTACGTCTTCATCGGTGACCGTGTTGACCAAAAAGCCGTCGCGCTGCTTAAAGTCACCAGACAGTCGATAAAATAGCTTGTCTGCAATGAGGGGTCCGCTGGCGCTGGCTCTGAGATCCGGGCTACTAAAGTTACCCAGGGCTGAGGTAAAACTGTATTCCGGTACATTGGTTGGCCTGCGGGTGACAATGTTGACGACGCCCGCTTCAGCATTGCGCCCGTAGAGCGTTGCCTGAGGGCCGCGCAGCACCTCTACCCGCTCTAAATCAGTCAGCTCAAGGTCAAGAAAGCCGGTGTAGTCATAGGGCACATCATCAATGTAAAACGCGACCGGATCCCGAGAGAGAAAGTTGAAATTGCTCAAGCCGCGAACGCTATAGAGCAAGAAATTTCGGCCGGGGGTATAGGCTGTGAAATTGGGCGTGGCCCCAGCAACCTGCTCTAGAGAGGTAATGTCAGCATCTTCGATTTCTTCAGCGGTCAGGGCGGTAATACTAATGGGAATATCTTGAACATCGTCAGGTTGCTTTTCTGCGGTCACCAGGATGCGGATCGCCTCTGCGTCTGCTGGCTCACCCAAAGCACCTGGCTCACCAGCAACCGTATCGAAAGCGCTAAGGGTTAAGCCTTGCTGGGTGATGGCAATATCGGTATCTGGGAGAATTTCGGTTCCCACAATGCTGACGCGCACCAGCTGATCATCGAGCTGAGCGACCTCAACCAGAGCGAACCCAGCAGCCGGGTTTTCAGCTCGGAAAGTATCTCCTGCCAACACCGAATTGGGGATATTAGCAATGAAGGTATTGCCCTCTGCTGATGTGACCGGCTGCGACAGTTGCCCCTCTGAGGTTTCTAAAATGACGTCAATGCCGTCTTCAAATTCAACGATTTGCACATCGACGATCTCGACAGACGCAGCCTGAGAAACAGCCCGAGGGCTTTGCCAAAACGGTTCGAGAGCTGACGGTGCAAACTCTGTACGGATCGGCTCCTCTACACCATAAACAGACTCGACGACGCTCAGCGGCAGCAAGCCTGCCACGGCAAAATAAACAAATGCTCTTAGTTGCAAAATCCTTTCCCCACACAGGCAGATGCGTTGCCCTTAATTCTGAGAAGAATCTTAGAACAAGCTTAGGGATTATTTACTTCTGTGAGAAACATTGTCAAAAGACAGGTTGTCAAGTTTGACATTTCGTCAAGTTTGACAGGTTGTCAAACTTTGTTGTTTTTGGGGAGAGTTTAACCTAGCGTATAGACTTACTCTTCTGTAGCAGCAGGGAGATCTGGTGCAGGTGCGGTAGGGGGCGCACTGGGAGCGGCGGGGGCAGGGGCCGCGGGAGAAGTTTGAGTCATAGCCTGTTTGAATGCTAAGCTGTCTCTCATTCGTGAGCAAGTTTTTTTTAGGTTGTCGCCAAGGCGACATTATCAACCAATCGCGAGGACTTAACTGTGTCTATTCGTGAAACTTTCGCGGCGGGTGGCCTTGTGATGTGGCCCTTGCTAGTGTTTTCAATCATCGCCATTAGCGTTATTGTTGAGCGTTCTGTGTTTTGGATTCGGGTGAATCAGCGACAGCGAGCGGTTGTTAAAGACGTTTTACAAACCTACCGCCGCGCTCCTGTTGATGTGTTTCCAAAGCTCAAGCAAAATATTAGTCTGCCACTGGCTCGAATTTTTTTAGAGGCCTTAGAGCTAAAGGGAGCTTCACCCAATCAGTTTAGACTAGCCCTGGAGAGTGCGACTCAGGCAGAGCTGCCCTTGCTCAAGCGGTTTAATACGGTGTTTCAAACAATCATTTCGGTTTCACCTCTATTGGGACTTTTGGGCACCATTCTGGGGCTGATTCGATCTTTTGCAGCGATTCAACTGGGTGAGGCAGGCGGCAACACCGAAGTTGTCACAGGCGGCATCAGTGAGGCCCTGGTCTCAACAGCGGCTGGTTTAATTGTGGCAATCTTTACGCTATTATTCGCAAACTTATTTCGCGGCATCTATCGCCGACAGGTCGCATTGCTACAAGAGTATGGCGGACAGCTCGAAATTTTATACGAATGGCATTACGAAGCCCTTAAAAAAGGAGTCACTGAACATGCGCGTTTGGGATCAGGAACCAGATGATGAACTAGAGATCAATATCGTTCCTATGATTGATGTGATCTTTGCAATCCTAGCTTTTTTCATTCTCTCAACTCTATTTTTGACCCGCTCTGAAGGATTACCCGTGAGTCTCCCCAATGCAGAGACCGCTGATATTCAGCAAGGTGCTGATATGACCATCACAATTCAAGAAGACGGCCAACTCTTTCTAAATCAGCAACCCATTAAAATTGACCAGATCAAAGCTGAGATAGAAGCTAGCTTAGCTCCTAAAACACCTGTAGCAATTACGGTACAGGCAGATCAAAAAGTCTTTCACGGTCAGGTTGTTGAAGTCATGGATATCCTACGCACCATTGAGGGGGCAACCCTGGGTATTGCAACCGAGTCTACAACAAAACAACAAGAATAGGGACACCGAAAACACGGTGCCCCTTGAAATAATGAACAAACTTTACAGCTTTCAATAAGAAGTGCCGTATTGCCTCATTGTGCTCAATGAATTTCGATTCGTCAAAAGACAGATTGTCAAAGTTAAAACAAATTCGCATCCCAGCTTCACCAGAAACTTGTTTTGGCAAAGGATCGGAGCTTTGCCTAAACACTCGATTTAACGAAAACTTTTCACTCAATGATTTCCTGGCTTAATGATGAAACGGAATGATGAGCAACGGCAAGGTCGCTGCAATCAGCCAAAGCCAGAATCTCACACTCAGTCTGCTCGATTGCCAGGTTTGCCCCAGTAGCGCCTCGACCCGCTCTTGCATCCGCAGGTTAATCACATTGCAGCTAAAGGTGGCTGCATTAGGGCTCATCTGCAACCAGGGGGCTTTGGCAACTTCGACCAGAGACTCAGCCAGGAGCAAAGGTTCTGTATATTCCGAAGCCCATCGGTCAGCTCGGATTTCTCTGAGCAGCAATAGCTCTTGCCAGAGCCGCTCGGTTTGGGGCAACCATTGAGTAATGGCCTTAAGCCAGCCCAGCCAGAAAAACCAAAAGGTATCGCGATAGTGGTGATGGGCCTGCTCATGGAGCAGCACAGCCTGCAAATGGGGCTCATCCAATAAATCTAATAACCCTTGACTCACCACCAGCTCAGGTTTCCAGAAACCCACCTGGGCGCTGTAGGGCAGATGGCTCTCTAATAGACGGCAAGGATACGCCTGCACCGTGGCCAACGGGTGATGCTGTACAGCCCGCAGTGACTGCCAACCTTTCTGACTCAGCTGCACCAGCCAAACCAGAGAAAGGATGACAAAAACAATGGACAAAGCATATAGCGACCAGCCTTCCCAGTGGTGAACCATCTGGCCAGATGGCCCCATGCACAAAAGCGCGATCGCACTCATCACCACCAACAAAATCGGAGCCAACAACCCAATCAGGGCTCGATGCCAGCGCTCAACGACGGTCCCCTGAGGCTCATAGCTCAACCGCAAACCACAGGCAAACGTCAATGAAACCAGCACCAGGGCCAGATGCATCATGACTGCTCCTCCTGCTGGCGACGCGCCGCCTGGATTTGCTGATTAATTGCATCTAGCTGCTCAAGGCTAGCCACATCTAACGTATCGGCAAAAGCCGCCACGATATCAGGGTTGCTAATCGCCAAAAACTGCTTTAGCTGATCGTGGGCTTTCACGATTTGCAGGTCAGTTTTGGACAATTTTGGCTGCCAGCAAAATGCTCGACCCTCTTTTCTTCGCAGAACCCATCCTTTCTTCGCCAGACGATGCAGCACCGTCGTCACCGAAGCATACGCCAGCTCCCGGTCAGGATCGCTCAAAATCTGGTCATGAATCTCTCGCACCGTAGGAGACCCCAACTGCCAGATCAGCTCCATAATCTCGGCCTCTAGAGGCCCCAATTTAGTTTGCCGGGGGATGTAGTCGGGAAAGGGGGGCATGGGTGAGCTAGTGATGAGGATAGGCGTATTGTATCAGTTCGGGCTGTGGAAAGGGCGCGGAGATGAGGAGGGTGGGGAAGATAGTGAAGGCGTTGGAATAGCAGCTTGTATGTGCTGTTTGTCTCCTTCCTCACCTGCCCCATCTTCCCTATGCTCTCTACACCTACCCCTCACTTTGCGGAAATGGATCAACCGCTTCCAGGCTCTGCTTAACCGCCTCTAGCGGATTGGGCTTGGTCTGCTCTGGTGCCTCTGCCACAACCACCGTCGGGTAAGGCTTGAGTGCCTCAGCCTCGACCCAGCCTGAATAGTAGCGCACCTGGGTCTCGGTGGCGCTGAGGTTGAGCAGGTCCAGGTCGCCTCGGATGGCATACCAGTCGTTGATATAGCCTGTGTAGTCAGCCGGACCAATGCCCTGGGGACCCCCACCGAAATGATTTTCAGAGACTGTGTCCTGAGATCGCACAAAGTGATCGCCATGCCAGTGCCAGTCGTTGCCGGGCCAGGAGAAATTAGCCGGGGTGGTATAGCGATAGAGCGCACCCTCTGTGTAGCGCTGAGCCCCCAGATCCAGCGTCACCTCAAATCCTTCGGGATATCGCACCTCGTAGCGAGGGTTACCATCCGCTTCAGCTAGCTCCGTATCTGAGGCCCATAAGACTTCAACGGATTTCCGGGTAAGCTGGGCGGTCGCCTCCTTAGCAAGCAGGCTTTTGTACAGCGGCGTCCCGCCTTCAGGCACATCAGCTATGGCAACAAAGTGCCAGCAGTCCCAACTGTCCACTGAGTCGATGTTTTGCCACTCAATTTCGCACGCCCCGTTGCCAGTACCAACCCATAGCACCTCATCCAGGCTGAGCAGACGGTTAGGGATGGCCCCCACCAGCGGGCTGTTGTGGATCGAGTAGGCTGCGATCGCGTCTTGACTGGGCCGATAAGCCACCAACCCTCGGGCCGGAATGTGGGGATTGCCTTCACCCGACAATTGAGTCCCCAGCCAGATCGTCAGCCCGTCGCCTTCTCCTGTCATCGCCATATCCGTAATCTGCACTTCGTCCAGGTCTTTAGGCTGCCACAGCTTGATTTCGTCAGCCTCGGGCTGATACTGCACGATAGTAGTGACACCAGTGTTGCCTTCCCCTTGCTCAAAGGCCACCGCCCACCAGAGGGCGTCCTGGTAGCTGAGAGTCTGGCTGATGCGAGGCACCCCGAGCTGCCCCCCTAGCTCAGGCTGGACCAGATCTGCCGATGTGTATAGAACTTGCGCAGTGGGCTCTGTTTCCCCTGGTTTGATCAGCTCAAAAATCACCTTTTCCTCAGTGGGCGCGGCTGGGGGTTCGCCTTCTGCAAGCTGTGCCCCAATCCAGTCAGCTTCCAAACGCACGCGGGCCTTATAGTCAGCTTCCGCTAGCTCTGCCGGTTCATAGTCTGGGTTTTTAAGCTCATCCAGGAGCGCGTCGTAGTCGATGGGGCCATCCTCCGTGGCCTCACCTTCAAAAACCGACCAGCTGCGATCGCTGCGGCAAAAGACAAATCGATAGAGGCTGTTTTCAAAGGCAACGGTATCATCGGTGGCCTCTACGGTGTCAGGCCGAAAATTAAATTGCTCAAAGACTAAGCCATCGGTGGGGACTCGCAGAGCTAGATCAGGGTCCGAAGGGGGGCAGTTGGCAACGCTATCTTGGGTAATGGCAGGGACCGCTTCATTACTTTGTGCCGTAGGGGGCTCGGTGGGCTCAACTTGATTACCGACCTGGGATCGACAGCCGGTTAGCAGTCCCAAAATGAGCACAGCACCCCAAAATTTACGATTCATCCTGACTCCTCAATGCATTACCCTAACTAGGGTCTACCGCCACATTTCGGTTTCGCTAAACAACCTCTGCCATAAGGTTTTGCAACGCAACCTGGCGATAGCTTATACCCCTATGCTACGTAGAGGTCATATCGTTTGTTTGTAACGTTTCTTCCACAAGCGCAAGTGGCACAGAATAGAGCAATCCTATCGGGTTTTGAGTACGGGCTGGGTTAGGGCACGGAGACGCATCAGCACAAAACCTTCGTGCAGAATCCAGAAATTGCTTTTAAGATCACTCAGATAGGCAAATTCTGCGATCGCAACGCCCCCAATCCATGAGCAAATTCGACATCCAGGCCCCGTTTGAGCCCACGGGCGACCAGCCCAAGGCGATTAAGCAGCTCACCCAGTTTCTCAAGAAAGGCAAGC
>JBCCRZ010000157.1:0-10592 GCA_039200855.1 Cyanobacteria bacterium P01_D01_bin.44
GTGGTAATGATCGTCCCTCGCGCAATCCGACAGAAAGGCAAACGTTTCGTTTGGGAAGGCGTTGATAAAATAGCGGATAGCATCTTCAGCAGAGAAGCGTTTGGTGATTTCCTTCAATGCCTGGAGCGAAATATTCAGGTGGTCTGCTGTGCAGCCATAGGTGGCGACAAATAGGGAGAGTGGGGCAAAGATAAAATCCCCAAAATCATCATCTGTTTTATTGGGATCAAGCTCAGGGGGCATTGAACCTAGAATAAGGGCCAACGCTTTGGGATAGTCATCTGGTAAATATCTGTATAGACAGGTTGTAATATGGGCAATACGCTCTTTTAATTCAAGATTGGGAAAAGCAATGACAACATCCTGATGAAATTTTTGTTGCGCGAAATCAGGAAATACCTGAGAAATCAGCGTCCCTAAATAATCGACTTTTTCTGAGTTAAAGAGCTGGTCTTTAAGCGAAAAGGACGATTTTGCTTTCACGAATGTAGATTCTCCTGGCGTCGCTTGATACTTCAAATAGCCTTTTGCTGAAAGTCTACAAAATCATCCAATCCCTGTAAAGCTCTAGGATAGCTCCAGAATGAATGATGTCAACGCCAATTTTAGCCACCAAACTTTATCTCCCCCCGCCTCGCCCAAGGGAAAATCGTCATCACCGTGTGAGAGGCTGGGCCAACCCCTGATTTCCATCCTCCCTACCTGTAGCCTTCAACCCAAAATAAGTCAGCACCAGTATCTGCTCTCCTGTATTCATAACCTCATGCACCTCCCCAGGCTCTACCGCGATGCAGGTACCTGGCGTCATCGCATAGACCACGCCGTCAATCTTAATCGTGCCCTGCCCCGACTCCACAAAAAAAACCTCGTACATATCCTGATGGGCATGGGCCGCCGCCACCTGACCCGGCCCAAACCGCGCCTGGGAAAAATTGGTCAAGTTTGCCAGCATCCCCGAGCGCAGCATCACCTGCTTACGAATCTCGGGATTGTGAGACACTGCTTCATCGGGTAGCGTTTGGAGAGACGTGATATGCATAAAGAGTTTGAAGCCCTACTGAAGAACTTGAATCACCACAGATAAACCATACCGATAGCGATCTGGGTAACACAGCTTACCCTCGCTATCAGTCATCTTCCAGATAGCGGTTGTCGTTGTTGCGACATCTGGTGCTTTCAGGTTGACTGCGATTTCAACCCGGTTCCCAGGGAGGGTATGGGGTATTTTGACGCGCTCTGGAGAGGTAATTAAAGCTGGGCCATGGCTGGCCCCGAGTCGTTTTAGATATCGATTTTCCCAGGCGACCTCCCCGGCATTACGGATCTCCCAGACTTTGGTAAACGCTTCCCCTGGTTGCATAATCGTCCCATCCGGAATGGTGACATCCCGGATAAACTCAGACACATCTGTTAAAGATTGATCTGAAGTCGGGTTTGTTTCTGACGCAGGCAGGGGGACTGTTTTGGGTAAGGTCACGAAAGGAATCGGACTATCTACCTCTGACCAATCGACCACCGCTTCCCAGGTAACGTTCAGGGCCAGACAATACGCTACAAAAATATGAGCTGAAAGGGCGTCTTTGCCAATTAAAAACCGTCGCCAGCTAGCTTCATTGATGCCATCGGCGTAAAGCCTACCGTGAAACCCTTCCTGCGGCCAGATCTTATCAGGCTCCAAAATTTTGCTGGCTTTAATCAATGATTGGTCGTTGGCGACGGTATCGCGTGTCCAACCCAATTGCTTGCAGGCAGACCTGACAACTTTTAGCCCCTGTTTTGAGGTTCGAAAACGCCAACGCATATTATTTGCTGTCTGTCAAGGATCAAGTTCAGTTATACAACCCGCCTAAAATTGATCCTGAACAGTGTCATAACCAGGCAACTATTGTACCTGCAGGGTAAAAAATAGTCTCCTTTTTTGCCTGATTAACGTTTAGTTTAGATAAGCTCTCACGACGAATTAAATATCGAGACTAAGCTGAGGTAGCACCTGCCATCACCCTAGACTCACACCATAGACGTTCATCAATTTAAGCTCCAAAGAGTCTTTTATGTTAACCGAAGCAAAATTGTCTAATCTGACAAGCCACTCGCCCCTCAAGATTGTTTTAGTTGAAGATGACCCAGTCATGCAGCTTGGGCTAGAGCAGTTTTTAGACGATCACGAGCAGTTTGAACTGATCGGCAAGGCCGAAGATGGCTACTCAGGCATCGCTGCCACCCTGGAGCTACAGCCTGATTTAGTGGTGATGGACATTGGTCTACCCCAACTCGACGGGATTGCCGCCACTCAACAAATCAAACAAAAAAATTCCGCTGTTCGGGTGGTTATGCTGACCTCCCACACCGCCGATACTGAGATGGTGGCTGCCCTGGCAAGCGGCGCAGATGCTTATTGCATCAAGGGCACCAGCCTGGAGGGGCTGGAGGTCGCCATTCTCTGCGCCCAACAAGGGGCCACCTATCTTGACCCCCAAATTGCGCGGCGGGTGATTGGCCACCTTCAGCACAGCCAATCTACGGGGCCTACGGTGGACCTATCCAAACGGGAGCTAGAGGTCTTGCGGCTAATTGTGGAGGGCAAAAGCAACCCAGAGATTGCGGCTAAGCTGTTTCTCAGTGTCAGTACAGTCAAGACTCACCTGCGCAGCATCATGAATAAGCTGGCCGTCGATGACCGGGTGCAGGCAGCCGTCGCCGCACTGCGAAACGGGCTGGTGTAAGATTTTGCCTGTGTATCGTCATAATCCAATTTGTGAAGTGTGTGGACAGGTTTAGTGCTTAAACGACGTCAACTCCAGCTTGTGTGCTTGCTCAGCCTGGTCTTGGTGTGTGTCGGGCTGCTGCTCAGGCCAACTCCCGCAGCTCAGACTGAGCTGTTTGATGCGGTGTGGGAAACGGTCAACGATAACTTTTACGATGCTGATTTTAATGGGGTTGATTGGGCCACTGCGGGCAAGCAATATCGCCCCCAGGTGGCCCAGGCATCGTCCTTAGCAGACAAGGCTACCTTGATTAACGAGATGCTCGACCAGCTGCAGACGTCACACACCCATCTTTACACCCCAGATGAGCCTGCTTACTATCAGCTGCTCGGTATTTTTTATCCGCGTCTGTCTGACTTGCAAACCCAGCTTGAGGAAAGATTTCCAGAGGGCAAAATTGAGTATGCGGGTATTGGTATCGTCACGGCTCAGATCAAGGGAAACACCTTTGTAAAAGCCATTTTTGATGGTAGCCCAGCAGCAATAGCTGGCTTGCAGGTGGGCGATCAGATCCTCAGCGCTGACGATCAACCCTTTGAGCCGATTAAATCCTTTCTTGAGAAAGTTGACCAATCGGTCACGCTCCTGGTGCAAAAGTCACCCAACCCGGGTAGTCAGCAAGAGATTACGGTGACGCCTAAGCTGTTTGATGGCATCACCATGTTTGTCGATGCCATGGCAGAGAGTGTAGATGTGATCAAAAAGAAGGGCAAACAGATTGGTTATATTCATGCCTGGTCCTACGCCAGCGAAGACTATCAAAAACAGCTGGAAGACGAACTGTTTTACGGTCGTCTGAAGGATGCCGATGCCCTCATCCTCGACCTGAGGGACGGTTGGGGCGGCGCGCCGCTAACAGCCCTCCATCCCTATACCGCTAGGGGTCCTAGCTTGACGAGCATTCGTCGAGATGGCACTACCTCAACCTACTCTGGTCATTGGTCAAAGCCTGTGATCATGGTCGTCAACGAGGGCAGCCGCAGTGCTAAAGAGATTTTGGCTTATGGCTTTCAGCAATATGAGATCGGGCCGGTAGTGGGGACCCCAACGCCAGGTGCTGTCGTAGCTGGGCGCTCCTTTCTGATGCCAGATGACAATCTGCTATACGTGGCTGTGGCCGATGTGTATTTAGATGACGAAGTGCGCTTAGAGGGGGTCGGTGTGACCCCTGATGTGGTGGTGCCCTTGCCGCTGGAGCATGCCCAGGGGGTAGACCCCCAAAAGGAACGTGCGATCGCACTTGCCCTAGACTTGCTCAATGCTCAGTAATAGGAAAGATTCCCATGGATCATTCTTTTTGCACATCCGCTGCCGTAAACCCTGACCTTAGGAATGCATCCTACGCCTCCAAAGCGATTGGCCTTTATCGACAACCTGCGGGTCATGTTGATCATGCTGGTGGTCGCCCACCATGCCGCCCAACCCTATGGCCCAACCGGGGGAGAATGGCCTATTTTTAACCCAGAGCGTGCCCCTGTGCTCGGGCCCTTCTTTGCGGTGAATGCTGCCTTTTTTATGGGGCTGTTCTTTTTTATTTCGGGATACTTTTTACCTGCAGCCTATGACCGCAAAGGGGTGAAGTTGTTTCTGAAATCTCGGTTTAAACGACTGGGGATTCCCCTGCTGTTTTTTGCCCTGGTTGTCTTTCCCCCGGTTCTCTACAAATTGGCTGCACCCCCTGTTTCTTTCTTAGCTTTTTTTACCCAGGTCTATATTAACCAGCTAGAGATCGAAGTCGCTCACCTCTGGTTCTTGATGCACCTGCTGTTTTACGCCCTGGTTTATGCCCTATGGCGAAAGGTCAGTCTACCGGTCAGTCCACCGCCTGGTCTCGACAGACAGGTACCCAGCCAGGCAGCCATGCTTGCGTACCTAGTGGGCCTCACTGCGGTAACCTTCATCGTCCGCATTGACTACCCGATCGATCGGTGGGTCAATATATTCGGATTTTTGCCCGCTGAGGTCGCCCATCTACCTCAGTACAGCAGCCTCTTTGTCTTGGGTATTATGGCCTATCGACATCACTGGCTTGAGCGAATGGCAACATCCCAGGGCTTTACCTGGCTGGGCATCGGCCTGGGGGCAGCGCTTTTGCGGTACGCCTACAGCTTAAATCGAGACAGGCTGGCGCTACCGGATGCGATCGAAGGGGGAGGCTTGAGCTGGCAGAGCCTGATTTGGAGTGGTTGGGAAGCAACTATCTGCATGGGTCTCTGCATAGGGTTGCTAATTTTATTCCGTGAAAAAATTAATTTCCAAGGAAACCGCCTACGAATACTGGCTGACAACGTCTACATGGTTTACCTGATTCACCTTTTGTGGGTTATCTACCTTCAGTTCACGATTGCCAGTTTGTCCATAGGGCCCTTTGCTAAGTTTGGTCTGGTCACCCTGATGGGGATTCCGATCAGTTTTGCTTTTAGCAGCCTTTTGCGCCGGTTGCCCTGGGTCAAAGCCATTGTCTTTTAGGCCTTAGGGATCCGCAATTAAATAACATACCAGCAGTTGTCATACCCATATGCCCTCATCCCCCAGCCCCTTCTCCCAGGATTGGGAGAAGGGGAGAAAAGCCTTGCTCAGCAAGAAGTGTAACCACTTTAGGGCTCCTTTTTTAGAGGAGATTCTCAAGGCTCAAAGTCCCTCTCCCAGTCTGGGAGAGGGATTTAGGGTGAGGGCTTATCGGTACTTTATTTGCCCGCATGTCCCTTGACCTGGTTCAAAGGACATCAGCCAGAGCCACTTTGATTCTGTCGCTTTGACTCCATTAGAAATTGGCTACAATTAAATCACTCACATCGCGCCAATGGCTCAGCCAGTCGGCGGTGCCGTGTGAGGAAGGGTGTCACTTAACCATTTGTCTGCTAACCAATATGCAGACTCCAGTTCTAGATCAATGGTTTTGATCGACGTATTTTGGCCTGATTTCCAGGTTGCATTGAGATGCATAAATTGACCCCTTTCATAGCCTTGTTCAGCTGCCTCTTTTGTGTATTAATCTTCCCACTCGATCTCTCTCAAACCGCTAGTCAAACGCTACCGGCTGAGACCCCTTACCTGGTCAGGCAGTCAGTCATTGATAAAGCCCTTTCAGTCCCTCTAGTCAGAGAATATAAGCTGACCAAAAGGGGAATACAGAATAATATTTTCAGTGCTAATTTGGTGCGGATGCGTCAGTGCTTTTTGCTCTCGGCCCTGGCTTATACCAACTACCATGACAAAGCCCGCTATGCCGGATCTGAGGGACAATCCATCGAAGACCGGGTCGCTCAGCACCTAAAACAAATTGTCAAAGGGGATACTGACAACAACGGCCAATCCTTCGAATCCCCCGCACTAGGGGGGCTTTTTGCGGGTTGGCTAGACGTTCATATTGCCTACACAGCCGTGCTGGCCCAACGGACGCCAACGGTTTGGAATCAGCTGACGGCAGATGAAAAAGAACGGCTCGAATGGTTGATGAAAGCCTACGCAGCGATTGGGCACTGGCAAAGTGACGATGATAACAACTATCGACGTCGAGCCAATGGGCAAGAGGCTTACAGTAAGATCAAAAATCCTAATATTTCCCACGGAGCCCCGGCTCTGGTCGTCGCTGCCCATTTGTTTTTTGGCAACAACAGCCACGGGCAGCCCTTGATCGATGACTATTTCCAAACGTTCAGTTTTGCTGAATTGATCCACAAGTTTGACGAATACGGTTGGGTCACTATCAAAGATGCCTGGACTAAAAAACGGGAGTGGGGGCCTGAATATGCCACTAACCCCCTGGGTGATCTGATGCAAAATGGCGGTGACCTAATAGATGATCCGCAGACCGGTTTTGGCGGCGGGGGCACGGGTACCGGCGTTAATAATCCCTATTCCTATTTTGGCAAAACCCTGGATGACCCCATTGGTATTTACCATCGCTTGGCCGACCATCAATTTTTCCATCCTGTCAAGAGTGAGATTCAAAATCCTCGGGGCACCAACATGCATATCGTGGGCAGTCAAACCGGCTCATCACCGTCTGGGCAACTTGGGATTGAGTCTCCTTACGAAGGTCTCATCGGGATGTGTTACGAATTTCAGGTGCTCAATCGACGTAACCTTAACCAAAATAGAGACAAGGGCGGATACCGGAGTGAAGCCCGCTATGCTCACCATGCCTGGTTTATTCACATGACGATGCGAACCACTTTGGATTTGCTGGGCCTGTGGCCAACCAGCGGTTCAGTCAAAGATGACCTTGAACGCCGCTTTGCAGTGGGGACAGAAGACCTCTACTTCCGACTGGACGAGCATTGGTTTGGGCGAGCCAACGGGACTTATCGTCTGGTGTCTACTGATGCCACGGATGTCCCAGTCAATACAACTCTCAACTATGACGTAAACGGTGCCCCGGCAAATGCTGTAGGGCGTGAACTGTGGAACTTTGTCAAAGCTCGCACCCCACCCCCCACCCTAGAAACGCCCGAGGTCAGCTATCTTTTTAACGCGGAAGAATTTGCCACCTTTGGGGCCGTTCAGACAATTTCTGCTGACGGACACAACGCCTTGGATCTGCGCACCGCTGATGAGGTCACGGTCACAGACCCAGACATCAATAGCCCAGATCGCGCGGAAGCAGAGATCACCCTCGATCACTTTGGGCACTATGACGTCTGGGTTTTGGCTAAGACTGCTCGTGGAGCTAGGGCGTTTTACCTAAAAACCCACGGCCCAAGCACCAATCCTGTCTTGCATGGATCTGCCTACGAAAGCAGCCTTTTGCCAGCTGATGATGACGATTGGGCCTGGAGAAAAGTCAGCACCCAAAATACCGCTTTCAAAGCTGGTCAGAATTCGATTACCCTGCTGCCAGAGGAAAGCGGTGTCTTGATCGAAAAAATCTTTTTTACCAACAAAATAGGAAAGCTGCCGACTGGCCCCATTGCGGAAGCAAAATCAGAAAACGCGAACAACTCGTCACCGTGAGCAGGCACATAGGCTAGTATAACGATACCTGGCAAGCCGATATCGCGGCCAGTTCTGCCTCGGATTCATCGCGCCAAAGGTTTTCTGCCAGTTCTAGACAGGGGGCAACCTCTTCTGGTCGAGTCAGTCCACGACAAGCGTGGATCGACGCCACCTCCTCGGGGCTATGATCGCGGGTAGAGGATTCGGCTCGGCGAAAACAGGTTGCGTAGGCACCCTCCTCAAAGAGTTCAGGATTTCTTTCGAAGCGCAAAGGCCGACTAGACTGACAAGCTTCCAAACCGGCCACTTCAGACTCTGAGCCATCTCGCCATAGGCTGTCAACCAGGTCGATACAGTCAGAGACCTCTCCGGGGTGAGTCGTGCCCTGGCAGGCCCGAATCGCGGCTAACTCACTGTCAGAGCCATCTCGAAAGATGCCATCTGCCGTTTCTAAACAGTCCTCAAATGGGGAGTCTGCTAATGCGGGAACGCCTATTGAAAACGCGATAGCCAGAGGAAGGCATAGACCAAAAGCGGGTAAAACTTTCATCTTTTTGAACCTGATGTTTAATCACAAACTTTGAGTCGAGCATGATTTGAGCACAAGCAGGTGTTATCTCACATTAGTTTCGAGGCTCTATGGCTGGCATCCTCCTATCGGTCAAAATTTGAACTTTTCTGTAAACATCTGGCTCAAAATCGAACCTCAGAATCTTGCAATGGCAGAATAGCCCCTATGGATTTGGGATCACGTTCAGTATGCAGGGGCTGGTTGCGATCGCATTTGTTCTGGCTATCTTGAAGGTCGGTATTGACGCGCTGCTGAGAAAAAATCAACCGACTGGCTGACTAGTTGGGGGTAGTTGCCCGCCCAGTCACAGGGCCAGAATGGGGCTGACATTATAGAGGGAGAATACGATGGTATTTTCAAGAGTGGTCTTTTCAAGAGTGGTCTTTTCAAAAAGTAGGTTATTTTCAAAAGGCTGGCGGTCAAGCACTGCCCTGATGATTAGCACGGCCATTGCCTCAGCGCTGCCCATATCCACGTTAGGTCTATCTTCTGCACTGGCTGCAACTCGGCTCGAGACAACCACAGCAGGAACGGTTGATGTGGTCACTTTAGCCAGGGTCATTGACGCTGACACCCGCATTCCAGTTGCGCTGGCGGATGCTGAGAAAATTATTGTGGCCCCTGGTGAAACCGAAGCAGTTACCCTGACGGTGACAGAGCACATCCGCACCCGGGACAATACGATCTTAATCCCGCGCGGCAGCCAGATTGAAGGTGTATTAGAACCCGTTGAAGGGGGGACTCAATTTGTGGCGAGAGAAGTCGTGATTGCCACTACTAACGAGCGATTACCGATCTTTGCCTCGTCCCAGGTGATTTCACAGACCGAAACCATTTCGCGACAATCTGATCCGGATCTATTAGAAGGCGCAGCCATTGGCGCAGCTGCTGGTGCACTCATCGGTGAAATCTTTGGCAGCATCGATGTGCTCGAAGTCCTCGGCGGCGCAGGAGCTGGACTGATTGCCAGCCTGTTTTTACGCGGGGATGAGGAGGTTGAGGTGTTTGTGATTGAGCCAGAAAACGATCTGATCCTAACCCTTGAAGATGAATTTACACGGTAAATTTGTATGTTTAAATGCGTAACCGTGATAGATCTCATAGAGAGAACTCTGGAACAGCGCCTAAGCCCCTAAGATATCCCCAAACGAGTGAAGATACGTTGACCCTGCGGACTCACCCAATGAGTTTGCAGGGTTACTCAGTATATAAAATAGATAAAAATGTAAGCAAACGAGAATATAAGCAGAGATGACTCAGGTCAACTCAGGGGTCTCCAAGCGAAAAAATCCTGCGCCAGTTATTAGCCGAACGTAACTCTGGCACAGGACATGAAGGAGCATAACGCTCTTAGTGTCTAACAAAAAGGGGCTTTCTACATCCACCGATCGGACATCAACCTAACCTTTTTCTAACCCTTTTTTGGCCTGAACGAAATATGTCCATTTGGATGATGTACCGCCTGCACTTGATTTTGGATAATTTAGCTTAATCATAGGCCAGGCGGTTGTAACAGCCTTAGCCAAGCCTTTTAGAAATGGCAACACATCAATGAAAGATCTACCGCTTTACGTTGAGATATCGGGCAATCTATCAGGGCCGACTATCGTCTTTTTACATGCCATGGGCACCAGTGGCTGGATGTGGCAAGAACAGGTCAAGTTACTCAACGACTTTAACTGTATTGTGCCCGACTTACCCGGCCATGGCCAAAGCAACCACGTTCCGTGGGTGTCTTTTTCAGAGACGGCCCAGTTAGTCAGCGATCTTATCCAAGCCCACGATAGCTCAGGCAAAGCCCATATTGTTGGGCTTTCACTCGGTGCCTATGTGGGGTTGCAATTACTATCTGAGACGCCATCAGTGGCAGAGCATGTCATCCTGAGCGGACTGCATGTACTGCCCATGCCCAACAAAAAGATGATGTCTTTGATGAACTATTTGATTGCACCGCTGGTGAAATCAGACTTGTTAGCCCGCCTGAATGCTAACGCTCTAAAAATTTCTGAGGCGCAATTTGAGGGCTATCACCACAGCTTTAAACAAATGTCCCCACGGGCTTTCTTTAAGGTGAGTAGGGATGCAGCAAATTTTGAAATGCCAGACAATATTGACGCTGTGGCAACCCCCACATTGATTGTCGCAGGGGAGCATGAACACGCGCTGATACACCAGTCACAAAAGGCATTAGTCAGGACAATGCCCAATGCAAAATCGTATATCGCCCCAAATGTAGGGCATGGGTGGAGTTTAGAAGCCCCTGAATTATTTTCGAAGACGGTCCGCGCCTGGATCCAAAATCAACCGATTCCCAATCA
>JBCCRZ010000158.1:0-10538 GCA_039200855.1 Cyanobacteria bacterium P01_D01_bin.44
GCTCTCTCAAGCATGCTGACGTTTGTCCCCATTTTTCGATATCAACTTTTAACATCTTGCTCTGACACCCTGATCCACTCCTATTACCAGAACCTATGACCCAGGCTAAAAACTACAGGTTCCAAGATGGATGCGGTTTAGCTTTTGATTCAACGCTTCTAGTCGCTTAGCTAAAGCATTTCTCCGCTTTTCTCGGAGGTCACAAAGCTTACTGCGAACCTTCTTGATCGCATGCCATGCATCGGCTTGCTCTCGCTTAGAGAAACCTTTGTTATACTCAGGCAAAGTTAAACCGTACTGACTCAAGCTATCTTCGACCTTCTGAGGCAGGATAATGTTGTAGATATTAGACGCCTTATCAAAAAAGTAATCTGAATAATAGTCCTTGAAAAGATCAACAATCACAATGAGCTTGATAATGCCTTGCTCAAAGGCTGACGGCAGATCCTCGTAGTTTGCTAGCGGAGAGATCAGCTTGAGGATGACTGAAGTCAGGGGTTCAATCTCAACGAAGGTAGTTTGATAAATTGTTCGAAAAGCATGCAGATAAACAACGTTGATTTCGGTATCTTCATCTACCAAATCAGATAGTCTATGGGATTGATTGGGAGACTGGGCTATTTCCCAGATAATCTCAGGAAAAACTTTTCTCAGAATTTCATCAGCTCTAGTTCTTTTGTAGCACGAATCCTTATCAATATCTCTTTGGCTAGATTGGGCGAATCCTTTCCTGATAATCTCTAAAAATTCGTTGATTGTTCTTTCTAGAAACACTTTAATCGTGGGCTGCTCCTTAGATTTCTCATAATAGGCTAAAGATAGGGCTTCTGACTCAGCGGTAGGTTTGAACTTATCGAGTGTATCAATAACTGCGCTGAAAACATCAGGTGGCATCACAGACGGAATTGAAATCAGTTCTATTTGCACTCCTCGCACGGTCTCGGAAAAACTCTGATCGTTTTGTAGAGTCTTCCCTAAATAGCTTAAGCAGGCTTGAATAGCTGCGTGGGTGCGAAAACCAACAATGCCGTCTTCTATGAGTTCTTCAACATGATGAGCCCGAGCCAACAGGCGACTAAAATCTCGTTGAAAGGCTTTCACCATCGCTTCTGTAGAGGCATCAAAACGATGATTCTTCAGGTATTGATGAAGATCTTGACCTCGCCAAAGTGTCTTGAGATTTTCAAATTCATAGGTTTCACAGCCGACGACAATTCTGTTAATCGCAGTGTTCTCTGGATTGGCCAGGCGATATAAATTTAATTTTAGATCTGCGTTTTCCTGGCAGTCTGGAATACCACGCCTCAGAATTCTCTGATACCGGACATTCGAAACAACGACTTCGCCTAAGATCTTGCGAGTAATAATCTGCTCAATCGTTGAAATATTGTCAGATACACCCTCAAGATTCTTTTGACTTTTTAGATTATCTAAGAGTGCTGCAAAATTAGAAGCCAAAACTTCTATAGAGCCCCCGGCTTCATCTCGAATGATATTGCTATTGTGCTGGATTTCTTCACTTTTTAGGTAGTAATCTCTGATGTCGGGATAGTCAGGGATCCATCCCGTTCCCTTTTGATCCCAGTTGATACTTGAGCCATTGTTAAAGTTGGGCATAGCTGCACCTCTGTTAGAAATCGTCTAAAACCATTGGATAAGTAGGATGTCTTATTCAGAACATAGAGACATCTTGTGACTGTCAAGATAGTTGAGTAACCAATCACAGCCCAGATCGACCATTCCATTTAAGGATAGTGGGGCCACATGCCAGAGCAATGCAGTTTGGTCATTGCTGGCTGAGGCTAACCATTGACCATCGGGGCTAAAGCTGACAGCGTTGATGATTTCTTGATGGCCTCTGAGCACCGCTATTGGCGACCCATCTAAACGCCATATCCGAATGGTTTTATCGCCACTGGCAGTGGCCACCTGAGAAGCATCGGGGCTGAAAACTGCACTCCAGACAGCATCTTGATGCCCGACAAGTTGGCCAACGGGTTCACCGGATAAGGTCCAAAGCTTAACCGTCTGATCTTCACTAGCCGTGGCGATTAGCTGCTTTTCCTGGCTAACTTGAATGCTACGAATAGTTGAATTATGGGCGTCTATCGTCTTTTCAAGCTTGCCTGATGATGGGTTCCAAAACTGCAAGTGTCCCTCGGTGTCACCGGCAAAGAGAATTTGGCCATCTGGGCTAAAGGACAAATTCCAGATGTATTCTGAAGAAGATACAGGCAGTTCCTGGCGTAAATCCCCCTGTGCAGACCAGAGGCGGATAACCGACTCATATCCAGCCGTGGCAATTGTTTGACCGTCTGGGCTAATGGCAATATCCAGAATTGCTCCCTCTGGATGGGCTGGGAAACTTTTGATGGGGGCACCATCGGTAGACCAGATGGCTAATGTTCCATCTTCGTCTCCAGAATAAAGTGTTCCTCCATCTGGGCTAAATCGCACTCTATACACATCTCCCTGATGCTTGAGATCTCTCTTCCAGTTTCCTTCTGAAGACCAGAGTTTGACGGTAGCATCGTCACTGGCCGTTGCAATTTGATCACCCTGAGGACTGAAAACAATATCCTGTACCGAGCGGGTATGTCCTCGAAGATTTTTCAGATTCTGGTTGGAGAGCTGCCAAAGCTTGACCGTGTTATCGCCACTGCTACTGGCGAGAATCTGCCCATCTGGGCTGAACTTAACCTTGAATACAAGTGCTTGATGCCCTTGGAAAGATTCAAGTTGATCTCCGGAAAGTGACCACAGTTTGACCCTATTGTCATAGCCACTGCTGGCTATCTGCTGACCGTCTGGACTGAAGGCAACCGAATAGACCCGATCTGTATGCCCTGTGAATGTTTGAATCTCTTGACCCGTATTAATATCCCAAAGCTTCAAAGTGTTATCTAAGCTAGCGGAAACCAGTCTGGGAGAGTTTGACTCAGCGGGGCTAAACGCGATTTGAGCAATGGGTTCGGTGTGTGCTTTGATCTCTCGAATAAATTTGCCCGCTGCTGTCCATAGTTTAATCACGCCGTCTCCCCCAGCTGTTGCTAGAAATTGGCCATCAGAACTAAAGGCGACACTGTGAACAAATTTACTGTCCACATCGTTTATAGTGTGCTGAAGGTTACCCTGGAGATCCCACAACTTGACAGTGCCATCCTGGCTGGCAGTTACGACTGTTTCGTTGACTGGATCAAAGGCAATGCTGTAGATGAGTTCTTTATGCCCCTCAAAGGTAATCGGCGCTTCTCCGTTTATGTTCCAAAGCTTAGCTGTCGCGTCGTTACTGGCCGTTAGCAGCTGCGTTTCTGAGATAAAAATGATGCTGTTAATCTCTTCGTCATGCTCTCCAATCAGACGAGTAAAGTCTCCTTCTGCCGTCCAGAGGCGAACTTTGCGATCGGAGCTGGCCGTTGCGACCAGTTGACCATTAGGTGAAAAAGCAACGTCGCGTACAGCACCTTGATGTTGCTCTAAACGATTGCGTTCGCGTACCCAGTACATGGCTGAACTTAACGCAGATAGTACATCTGTATTCAATATTCTGTTTCTTTTTGCCCAAGTGCCCCTCTGGATAGCACGACCTGCTTCAAGACCCTCTAATAAAGCGTTTAAGGTATATCGGTTGGACTCAAAGGAGCCAAATGCATACCCTGATGACTTAGCCGTTTCCAAGATTTTTTGTTGCTCTGCTTTTACCCACGATGCCCTTAACCAGAATGATAAACCTGCGATACAGGCACACAAGAAGCTAGCTACGATTGCAAATCTTTGATAAAGCTTTAATTGTTGCTTCCGGCGATGTTCTGCTGCCCTGGCCGCGCGATCGCGACTCTCCACACTCGCCTCTAAAAAAGCCACTTCCTCCTGGTTTAAACCACCCACCCACAGCTCAAACAGCCCTTCTTCCCGCAACTCCAATGCCCGCTGCAGCTTAGCCCCGCGCCATAGCTCATCCTGAGCGTGGTCAGGGTCTTCGGTCTGCATTTGCTGCCAGTGTTGGGCATCGTCAGACAGGCGAGTTTGCATGACGATCACCTCTTTGCTGTCGTCGATCCACTGCTTGAGCTTGGGCCAGGCGTTGATCAGCGTCTCATGGGCCAGCTCAACGGTGGAGGTATCTTGACGGTTGCTCACCAGCAGGTTGGCGTCAATCAGCTGGGGCAAGACCTTCTGAGCGGCCTCATGGTCAAACTCTGACAGGGCAGCGCGGCGGCTGACGGCTTTGCCCACCACGTCCATTTCTTCGGCGGCCCCGGTAATGTCTATCAGGCGCAGGAAAATTTGCTTGGTTGTGGTGCGATCGCACTCATCCAAACCCCCATATAGATCCTCCACTCGCTGCTGTAGCGCCCCGCGCACGCCCCCCAGCTCGCGATAGGTTTTGCAGCGCAGGGTGCGAACTGACAAGTCAGCGCGTGCGCTATCACCCAGGTCACTGCGCTGCCAGAGTAAATCCAACGTATATTGCAACAGCGGCAATGCCCCTGCCTGTCCCTCGAGATCGCGAATAATCTCGTCTACTAGCCCTGCTTCAAACACGACTCCGTGCTTAGCGGCGGGCTGCTCAATGGCTAATCGCAACTCGTCGGGGTGCATGTCGGTGATCAGATAGATATTCTGCTGGGCAATCTGGCCCAGTTCTGGATAGCCCCCAAAGCGATCTAGAAAGTCGGCCCGCATAGCTAACACAATTTTGATCGCGCCCTGGCCCACGCTGGATGCTTGCAGTAAGTTGCGAATAAACGACTGGCGCTGATCGAGATCCTGACAAAGCGTAAAGATCTCCTCAAACTGATCGATAAAAAAGAGCCACTGGGCTGAGGCTGGCTTGTGATGCTTGATCAGGGTGAGTAGCGCATCGTCAGGATTATCCAGAACACAATCCGCGTCTGACTGTTTAACCCCGCCGCTGACCAGACATCCCCACAGCGATCGAAAGGGATTACGATCCGGTGCAAATGTGAACGTTTGCAGCGTATTGCTTAGCTGAGCAACCAACTGGGGGATGACCCCTGCCCGCATCACCGAAGACTTACCGCTGCCCGAGGCCCCCAAAACGAGTAGGTGGTTTTGATTCTTAAGGTTATCGATCAGCTTGGCAATCAGCTGATCTCGCCCAAAGAACAAGTCCTTATCATTCACCTCAAATCGCTTGAGACCCCGATAGGGAGAGTTTATATTTAATGGGCGCGTTTGAATCTCGGATGCCGTTACCTGAATGATTTGATTGATGGTGAAAACACTGCCATCCCCCATGGCAATATCACCAAAGGTCTGCACCTGCTGCGAGTCGTGCTGCATAAACCGGATCCCTTAAGGCATGGGTAGGGTCAAAATGATGAGAATTCATTTGATGTTCATACCTGGGCTCAATTCCTGGACATTCATGGCTAAGGAATGGCTATAATGCCATGGCCGTGGCCACCAGTTGGGCCACCCGCAGCGTGGGAGTCGCTAGTTTTTCGACCCCGGCCAGGCCTTTAGACAAGGCGTCAATCGCCTGATCGATCAGCCCCCGATCTGGATCTGCTTTCTGAAGTTCTTCTTCGACAAGCTCAATCGTAGACTCAGC
Organism: Cyanobacteria bacterium P01_D01_bin.44; assembly: GCA_039200855.1. Lineage (GTDB taxonomy): Bacteria > Cyanobacteriota > Cyanobacteriia > Phormidesmidales > Phormidesmidaceae > SIO4C1. Next base: position 5,579 of record JBCCRZ010000158.1, read on the forward strand.
ATTTTTCTGATCGAGTCGATTAAGCGAGTCAGTATGGTGGAGGTCTTGCTTTATCTGCGCCAGCAAATCAAGGGCTGCTTTCACATCAGCCTGGTTTAGCCCTGATAGCTGCGTAGTGGTACGCGACAAATCAACCGGGCCCTCAGTCGATAGCTGATTGATATCAAACGTACTGCCACTGCCTATGGAAATATTGCCAATCGATTGCGACTGTTGCACCTTGGGTGGAATCGGAACCGGCTGCTGCTGTGCCCAAATGGCGGGTAGTTTTGACCTGAGGGCCACCTGCTCATCAGCAGTCAGGCTTTTGATGATGTTTAGGACCTCGTCTACAGAGTATTGGGGCATAGTGACGGCCTCATGGTAGATGCGAGCCATAGAAAAAGCTCTGCCCAAATTATAGTGATGGGCAACCGTGCAGGAGTACAGACAGCATAAAAGCTTAATATCAGAAGGGAAGGCACCTCGTTAAGACAGGTTATAGATCAGGGGCTCGAACTTCGTTACAAAATTGTTGAGCGGCCTCGATCGCAGGCGATCGCAAATCCACATACACCTTTGCAAAGGGGGGCTGCCATTCTGAGAGGCCCCATAGGTCCGAGGTCACCAGCACCTGACCGTCGCAGTCTGGCCCGGCCCCAATGCCAATGGTGGGGATTGTCAGCGCCTCCGAGATTTCCTTAGCGAGTTCTGGTGGGATGTGCTCCAGCACAATCGCAAAGGCCCCGGACTTTTCGAGGGCGATCGCTTCTTTGAAAATGCGATCGCTACTTTCCGGCGTTTTGCCCTGTTTCCGAAAGCCACCAAACTGATTCACCGACTGGGGCGTCATCCCCACATGCCCCATCACCGGAATCCCCGCTTGGGTCAGCGCCCGCACCGTTGTGGTAATCGCCTCATAGCCGCCCTCCAGTTTCACCGCCTGGGCACCGGCCTCTTTTAGCGCCCGCCCCGCCGACTGGATCGCCTCAGCGGTGCTGGCCTGGTAACTCAAAAACGGCAGGTCAAACACCACCAGCGCATTTTTAACCCCGCGCCTCACTGCCCGCGCATGGTGCAGCATTTCATCCAGGGTCACTGGCACCGTGGTGTCATAGCCCAGCACCGGCATCGCCAGCGAATCGCCCACTAATATAATGTCAACCCCTGCCGAATCCACGAGTTGTGCAGTCATGTAGTCCCACGCTGTGAGCATGACCAGCTTGCGGCCTTCTTGCTTCCACCGTACAAACCGAGAAATTGTAATTGCCATCTGACCTGCCCTTGAGCCATCTACTGTCAGCCTAGCAAAGGTCGATTGATTCAGTCTTGAACGGAATTGAGATCGCGCACTCAGGGCTCTGGCTCGTTAAGATGAATCCAAACATCGTTACTTAACTATCATGATTGCTGCTAGAGAGTCCCTGCCACAGCTCACCCCCGAAGAATACTTCGTTTGGGAAGAACAGCAGCTTGAAAAATATGAATATATCGATGGGCAAATCTATGCAATGGGAGGTGGCACTGTTAACCACAGTCGCATCGCTGTCCGGTTTGCGACCCTATGCGATATCCATCTAGAGAACACTGGCTGCATCACGGGCAATTCAGACCTAAAAGTGAATATTCCCGAAACGAATCACTATACCTACCCCGATGTCAGCGTCACTTGTGATGAACGAGACAAAGCCACGACTCAATACATTGCTTATCCCTGCCTGATTGTCGAAGTGCTATCGGATAGCACCGAAGCCTATGACCGAGGTGGCAAATTCAGGCTGTATCGCCAAAACCCGGCCTTAAAAGATTATCTATTGGTCAGCTCTACGCACGTTGAAATGGACCTATATCATAAAAATGAAGCGGGTGAGTGGCTGATTGTCAACTATAAACCCGGCGACACGGTAGCCCTTAAAAGCATCAACCTCAGCTTCCCGATTGAGCAGGTCTATCGTGGGCTGACACTTGCCGAGGGAACAGATTAAGCTATCTAGCCGCTAGCACCTCTCCAGGTAGTGGCGAAGATTAAAGGTTTAAACCGTCTACCGCTGCCCTACCGCGCTTGTGAAATCCCGATGGGGGGTCGCCAGACCAGTGGTTTGGCTAATCCAGGCAAGCCCCTCGGTCGTTCCGACCCAGATCTTATTGCCCGAATCGGGCTCAACCGAGAGAACATGACCCGAGGGCAGATTGGGGACCTGGCCTAAAAGCGCTCCATTGTAAGGATTGAGCTTGAACAAACCCGACTCGGTCCCGGCCCAGACGCTATCGGCAGAGTCAAATGCGATCGCAGTCACACTTTGACCACGCATGACCGTCACCGAGCGTAGTAACCGCCCCGTATCGCTATCTACTACAAGCAAGCCATTCGCCGTCCCAGCCCATAGGTTACCCTGTGGACCCACTGCCAGGGTTTGCACCGCTTGACCAGGCAAATCCAATGTTTGATCCATGGGAAACCCTGACGCCGTATCCACGGCGACCAGTCCTGTTAATGTCCCCACCCAGAGCGTTGCATTGGGGGTCACCGCCAGCGCGTTGGCGCTCACCCCTGATAAATCTTCGAGGGTGGTCATTAGCAAACCGCGATCGGGGCTAATCATCGCTAGCCCGCGATCAGTACCCACCCAGAGAAAACCCCGCGTATCAAGCGCGAGATCTAACACCCGATTGGAGGGCAGTCTAAAATTTTGCGCCGTGATCTGATTCACCCGAGGGTCTACCCGCACCAGCCCTTCGTAGGTCCCTAGCCACATCCGACCCACCCGATCTTGCACCATGGCATCGATCACGCGGCTGGGCACATTCACCCGAGTCCAGATTTGCCCCGTATTCGGACTGATCTTAGCCAACCCCTGGTGAGACCCCACCCATAGATTGCCTTGAAAATCTTCCCGCAGGGCCCCCACCTGAAAATCCTGACTCAGCGGATTGGGCTCAAAAGGACGCTCAGACGGCAGTGGCTCGACCCGTGGCGGTGGCTCGTTAAAGACGGGCGTATTCGGCGTTTCTTCAAAAATGGTTGGGCTAGAAGTTTCCTGAGCCAGCACACTCCGATAGCCCATCCCCCCCAGCAGGACTAAGCACAACCAAACCAATCGAGTCGAGCGAACCACAGTCATCCTTCCTTATTGCTGTAAAAACCAGATTTGAATCCTGTCCAAACATCAGACTGCGCTGATGAGAACCTAAAACCAAGAAGCGCTAATCAATTAGCAAACCCCAGTTTGTTGAATAGATACCCTTCCAAACGGGCATTGTCAAACCAACCAGCACCATCAGCCCCAACTATCTGCAAAAACGGACATTAGCCTCTAACTAGACACTCTCATACCAGAAAGAATTAAATTTTTATTAGAGAGAATCAAAATACCAGATTTTAGATGCCAAACTCGTACATATAAAAGTTGCTTCAATAATTTACCCATTCACCACGGCGTTATTGCACCTGGGTCGAGTTTTATAAGCGAGTGCCCTATTTGAGCACTTCAGTCAATTCATTCACTAAAATTCAACGTAACGTTAAATTTATTCATAACTAAATGTTATGAATGTATACAGATCTTCCAAAATTAAACTTATCGAATCGCTGGTAGTATTCTTATTGCAGTAGGTAACCGCCTAGATACTTAAAGACCTCAAAAGGGCAGCCGTTTTTAGGTTGTTCGGCAGTGCTTTCTGCTCAAATTTTTGGACTCTACCGTGAAACAGTTGTTCAGGCGTTAGTGCCTGGAGCTGTTTTGTGCGCCTTAAGTTAGCGCACATAGGAGTTCTTGCTCGATCATCTAGTTTGATTCACAGGAAGGGAGACATGTCTTACTCTCAGACATCGACAAAGTCGAAAGCTGGCTACAGCGCTGGTGTACAGGATTATAAGCTGACCTATTACATGCCGGACTACACGCCTAAAGATACGGATATCTTGGCGGCTTTCCGGATGACCCCACAGCCTGGGGTGCCTCCAGAAGAGTGTGCGGCAGCCGTTGCAGCAGAATCCTCAACCGGGACCTGGACCACGGTGTGGACCGACCTTTTAACCGATATGGATCGGTATAAGGGACGTTGCTATGACATCGAGCCCGTCCCCGGTGAAGACAACCAATACATTTGCTACGTCGCCTATCCCCTAGACCTGTTTGAAGAAGGGTCCGTCACCAACCTACTGACCTCTTTGGTCGGTAACGTGTTTGGCTTTAAGGCACTGCGTGCGCTGCGTCTAGAAGACCTGCGAATTCCCGTTGCATACCTCAAAACATTCCAAGGACCTCCCCACGGTATTCAAGTTGAGCGTGACAAGATCAACAAGTACGGTCGTCCTCTGTTGGGTTGCACCATTAAGCCTAAGTTGGGTCTCTCCGCTAAGAACTATGGCCGTGCTGTTTATGAGTGTTTGCGCGGTGGCTTAGACTTCACCAAAGACGATGAGAATATCAACTCTCAGCCTTTCCAGCGCTGGCGTGATCGTTTCTTGTTTGTTGCAGATGCGATCCATAAGTCTCAGGCAGAAACTGGCGAAATTAAAGGCCACTACCTGAATGTAACGGCTGCCACTTGCGAAGAGATGATGAAGCGGGCTCAGTTTGCAAAAGAGCTCGAGATGCCCATCATCATGCATGACTTCCTCACGGGCGGATTTACGGCAAACACCACCCTGTCCCACTGGTGCCGTGACAACGGTCTACTGCTCCATATTCACCGGGCGATGCACGCAGTGATCGACCGTCAGAAAAATCATGGTATCCACTTCCGCGTTTTGGCCAAGTGCTTGCGGATGTCTGGGGGTGACCATATCCACACTGGTACTGTGGTCGGTAAGCTCGAAGGTGACCGCGCTGGTACCTTAGGTTTCGTTGACCTGCTCCGTGAAAACTACATCGAGCAAGACAAGTCCCGTGGTGTTTACTTCACCCAAGACTGGGCTTCTATGGGGGGTGTAATGGCTGTGGCTTCCGGTGGTATCCACGTATGGCACATGCCCGCA
>JBCCRZ010000159.1:0-10444 GCA_039200855.1 Cyanobacteria bacterium P01_D01_bin.44
CTTTGAATTTCTCAGTAATGCGCTTCATCGCCTCTTCTACATTGGCACGGCTGTTAAAAGCCGAGATCCGAAAATAGCCTTCACCGGCTGCACCGAAGCCAGAGCCGGGGGTGCCAACCACATAGCAGTTGTGCAGCAGCTTATCAAAGAAATCCCAGCTAGAGAGGCCATTTGGGGCCTTTACCCAGACGTAGGGGGCATTGACACCGCCGTAAACTTTCATTCCGGCTGCGGTGAGTTGCTCACGGATGATTTTGGCATTCTCTAAGTAAAAGTCGATCAGGGCTTTGGTTTGGGCCTTTCCGTCGGCGGAGTAGACAGCTTCTGCGCCGCGCTGGATGATGTAAGAAACCCCGTTAAATTTAGTAGATTGGCGACGATTCCAAAGCTTCCAGATCTCTACATCAGCACCGTCAGCAGCTTTGCCCATCAGGGTCTTGGGCACGACGGTGAGGGCACAGCGAGTGCCGGTAAAACCTGCGTTTTTAGAAAAAGACCGAAACTCAATGGCGCAGTCCCTGGCCCCTTCGATTTCGTAGATAGAATGGGGGATCTCAGGATCGGTGATAAATGCCTCATAGGCCGCATCAAAGAGAATCAGAGAACCATTTGCCCTGGCGTAGTCTACCCAGGCTTTGAGATGCTCCTTGCTAGCTACGGCTCCAGTCGGGTTGTTGGGGAAACATAGATAAATGAGATCGACTTTCTCTGACGGGATCTGGGCTGTAAAGGTGTTGTCAGCGCTGATCGGGATATAAACTAGCCCCTCATACTTGCCACTCTCGTCGGCAGGTCCGGTATGCCCTGCCATGACATTGGTATCGACGTAAACAGGATAGACCGGATCGGTCACGGCGATAGTGTTGTCTTTGCCAAAAATATCGAGAATGTTACCGCAGTCGCACTTAGAGCCATCGGAGATAAAGATCTCAGACGGGTCGATATCGCAGCCCCGCGCTTGGAAATCTTGCTGGGCGATCTTTTCACGTAGCCACGGGTAGCCCTGCTCTGGGCCGTAGCCTTTGAAGGTATCGCGATTACCCATCTCTTCGGTGGCTTGAATGATGGCATTGCGGCAGGCCTCGGGTAGCGGCTCGGTGACGTCACCAATCCCCAGTTTGATGATGGGGGCATCCGGGTTGGCTTCAGCAAAGGTGCGGACGCGGCGGGCGATCTCGGGGAATAGGTAGCCCGCTTTGAGTTTGAGGTAATTATCGTTAATCGTTGCCATGTTACGGAAAGTTACGAACGCTTCAATCAGATTAGCAGGCCAGGGCGATTGGTTCGCTGACCGACCCATCTTTGCCAACCTACTCACTAGGCGGATAAAACTTGCGATAGGTCGCTCCCAGTGGAATTGCAAACATAGCAAACGCCAAGATATTTAATAAGGCGTTTTCGGCATAGTCGCTGTAGAGCGAGTATGTAGTATCCAAGGTAAACCAAAGGCCAATAGACGTTGCTATTGTTTGCCATCCGGCCTGTTCGCCTCGGCTAAAAGCACCAAGGGTGATCAGCAAAAGATTTGTGAACCAACCGACCATGACCGCACCCAAGACGCCGTAGGTGAAATTTATATAGTCTGTTGCTGCTGGTGAGAATGGCAGGTCAGCGGCCAAAACTCGTTTGAACAACCGATTGAAAAACAACTGCATGACATCAGGTAGCAGTAACAGACACAGACCAAAAATGATCCATCCTGCAGATACCACCACTAGCCAATTTCTCCAGAATATTTTCGAGAAGCTTGTGCCCACAGTAATCACCTACGTTGGAGTTTTTCAAAGATAAGCAGGTGAGATCGAGATTGCAATTACGCTACAGGTAATCAGGCAGTTTTGTCGCTTTGTTAGGTTGAGTGTCGCGGACAAACCGCAGTGCTGCATCAGGGGTGAGCGGTTTGGCGAAGTAAAAGCCCTGGACTTTGGGACAGCCTAATGATTGTAACTGATGGAGCTGGGTGGCTGTTTCGACCCCTTCGGCGACGACATCTATGCCTAAATTTGAGGCCAGGTCAATGATGCTGCGAGGGATTTCGATATTTTCACCCGCGGCGTTAATGCTTTGGATAAACGATCGATCAATTTTTAGGGTATCGATGGGTAACTGCTGCAGGCGGCTAAGGGAGGAGTACCCGACCCCAAAGTCATCGATACAAATGCTAACGTTGAGCTGCTTTAGTCGATTAAGGACTTCCTTTGCCAGTTCCAGACTCTGCATGACAGCATTTTCAGTGATTTCCAGGCGGACCTGACCGGGGGCTAAGCAGGTTTCTTTAAGGACGGTTTTGACCTGCTCTACCAGCTGAGGATGGGCAAATTGCTTGGGCGACACGTTGATATTGATACTCAGTGGTATATCCAGTAACTCTGCTTGCCATTGGCAGACTTGATAGCAGGCTTCTTTGAGCACCCAATGTCCAATCGTGGTGATCACACCGGTTTCTTCCATCACAGGGATAAACTCTGCTGGAGAAATGGAGCCGTGCTGGGGATGATTCCAGCGGAGGAGGGCTTCGAATCCGACGGTTTCACCTGTGGCTAGGTGAATGATCGGCTGATAGCGCAGGTTGAGTTCCTGTCGTTCGATGGCGAGTTGCGACTGATTGGCAATTTCCCAAAGGGCAGTGGCCCTTTGGTGCATGGTTTCTTCAAAGATAGTGTGGCAGGCTCCGCCCTGAGCTTTGGCCCGAGACAGAGCGGTATCGACGCTACGCAATAGGTCGCTGGCGCTTTTGGTGGAGTTGGTAGAGTTGGTGGTGCAGATGACGCCGACGCTAATACTGCTAAAGACTTCTTGGTTACTAAGCTTAAAGGGGGTTTTGAGGACGGCTTGGATACGATCGCACACCGTTGTCACATCCTCCAGACCGACGATATCTTCGAGCAAAATGGCAAACTCGTCGCCACCGAGTCGGGCCAGGGTATCACAGCGTCGGATACAAGATTCTAGCCGTTTTGAGAGGGCCACCAACAGCTGATCTCCAATCGTATGGCCGAGGTTTTCGTTGATGGCCTTAAAGCGATCGAGGTCCAGGAAAAGGATGGCGCATTGTTCGTCCCGGTGGCGATCGAGACGAACCAGGGCCTGCTCAAGTCGGTTTATAAATAGGAAGCGATTGGCTAAGCCCGTGAGTAGGTCATAAAAAGCGTGGTGTTTGAGCTGAGCTTCCATCCATTTACGCTCGGTCAAATCGACCACCTGGATCAAAAAACACAGCGGACGCTGGTGGCTATCCCGAACTAGAGTGCCCGTAAGGCTGACCTGCAGCGGATCTCGGTTAGTGTTCCAGTGGCGGGTTTCAATTTGAAAATGTTGACGGTTGCCCTGGAGTAACTCTTCACCCAAGGCTCTGAGCAAAGACACATCCTCTGGATGGGTAAACTCACCAAACGACCGGGCCAATAAATCGGGTTCCAGGCAGCCGATAGCACTGCAAAAGGCCTGGTTTGCACTTAAAAAATGGCCATCCAAATCGAGCATGGTCATGCCGATGGGAGATAGCTGGAAAATTTGCTTGAGGGTTTTGGTGTTGAGTGCGTTGCCCGTATGCTGCACTTGGCTAGCGGGGTGCACCTGGCCCGTTGGCGTGACCGCCTGGGGAGAGGACCTGTCCTGGTTGAGAGCGGTGGTATCTGTCAAGCTAAATTTCATACCCGAATGACAGAGGTGTGGAAAAACGGCATGAATCAATCTGGATTAGCGATGGTCCACGCGACTAAAAGACCACACGGCGTAAAAACACCGTGTGGAAAGTGCTGACTAAATATAGTTAACCCACTTTGGCCGTATTAAGCGTCGATGCAATCCTAAACTGGGCAAAAATTTCCAGTTTTAACCTTGCTGAACCTAGGGGTATTGATGTCACCTTCATAACTGATAGGCGCGGTTGCCACTGCGTCACTGTTGGTTTCATCCTGGGGTGTGGCTGGCTCTGACAAAAATGAAGCGGCGGTTTGTCCCCCAGCGCAAATATCTGCGATCGCAACTGAGGTCACCGTTAGCTCGGTCGATACAGATGCAGGCTCCAATTCGGGTTCTAATTCGGGTAAAGCGCTCTCCAGCTTAGGCAAAACATCGATATCCAAATCCTCTACCCGTACATCTACTGAGGAGACTTCGGTAACTTCCCCAATAGATTCGCTCTGGATCATGGCCTCCTCGATGGATTCACTCTGGATCGTGCTCTCATCTTCTGGTGCCGAGACTTGCCCCTGAGGGGTCAGGTTGTTGGTCGATGGGATGCCAGCCCCTGGAGAAATGGTGATTTCCTCAAAGTCAGTATTGGCGGTGGGCTCGATATCGATGTTGACCTGACGAGCCGGTTTGATCTGATCGGCCTTGTGCGTGGTGAACTGCCCTGAGAATCTAGGCTGGGGTGCTTCAGCTAAAGCTGGCGGCGGCACTAGCTCAGGTGCTTGATAGATAGGCCCCGGCGCAGGCGCTGCATAGATGGGGGATGAGTAAACGGGAGCCGGTGCGAGCGCAACCGGCGTCGCTGTACCTGGTGCAGGTGCCTCATAAATAGAGGGCTGACTGATCGCCAGCGCATTGGCTGGGGTTTGATTGGCAACTGGCTGAGCCTGGGAAACATCAGCCGACGGGGCCACATAGCCCCATTGGGGCGTACTCAAAATCTCGGGCTGAGTGACTTGCTTGTAGCTACCTTCAAAGCTAAAGTCGACCCGTTTGGCTGAGGCCACCGCAGTGGCTGCAGAGCTGTCATCTGACTCCGAGGGGGTGTAGGCAGCCAGGTCTGTTTTATCACCTCGCAACGTCGCGGTTGCTAAGAGACCCCAGGATGCTGCCAGGCCGCCCCATACGATAATCTGTTGATTTTTCGATCTTGACCGAGTTCTCATGGCCTTTCAACTTCCTTGAATCTTTTGCGGTTGATGGTGTGACGGCTCAGGTGGTTTTGCAACTCCATACTCCATAAGACTCCCTCCTGCTCAGTTTTGTCTGGAAATGACCGGTGACTTCTCAAAGTCTTTAAGAGAAAGTGGGTGGTCTTTAGAGAATTATGTTCTGTTGTGCCCTTACTTTCCTCAATCCATCAAAGTTGGTTGGTTCAGGAAAATTTGCGAATGAGCATCGCAAGTTTATGGCTTCTTTATCAGAGGATTTGCCTTCTGTGAGGAGGTGGGTGCTGTGACAGGTGACAGATGGGCGTTGGTAGAAGTAAACCCTGACCACATCCAGACCTATTGTTCGCCCTACGGGAAAAACGCAAGTTTTCAAACTGGCTATGGATTACCTAAGTGATTTTACTGAGCTTATCAACCCCGATCAGGAAAAATGGGAGATCATGTTTGCCGTTCGATGATGATGACGTTTTCGGTCACTTTTTCAAAGGTATCGTCGTGACTGATCACAAAAAGTTGCTGAAATGATTTTAATCGAGCAATGGCCTCAGCCAGACTTTCCCGACGAGGGCGATCCATATTCGTAGTGGGCTCATCAAAAAAGGCGATGTCGATATCTGCCAGGGTTTTGAGTAAGGCCAGACGTACAGACAGGGCAGCACACATTTGCTCACCCCCCGATAGGTTAATAAATCGTCGTGGGTTAGCCCCTTCTTGTACCGAAATCTCATAGTCCCGCGTCCACTGAAGAGATACATTGGAACGGTTGAGCAGTTCCCGAAAAATCCGGTCGGCGGTCTGGGAAATTTTGTGGACGTAGCGTTCGGTAATGCGAGGCCCTGCTTCTTTGTAAACTTTACGGGCAAAGTTTACAAACCGCTTGGTGCGCTCTTTTTGCTTTAAGGTTGCCTGGCTCTGATCGCGCTTCTCCGCAATGGTTTGGAGGGCCTCAATTTGACTCGCTAGCGATTGCTGTAGCTTTTGCTGCTGGGGAAGGCTACCCAAGATGCGATCGCACTGGGACTTAACCTCGACGTAGCGGGTCTCGATGACTTGTAGCGCCTTGGGATCAAACGTCGCGCTTAGGGTTTGATATTGGGCCTCAATCGTCTGCTGTTGCTCGGTGAGGGTGGCCAGTGCTGTCGCTATGGTTTGCTGTTCTGTTTGCAGCTGGGGCAGGGTGTCGGCTGCTTTTTGGTTTTGTAAGTAGAGCTGGTAACCAGCCTGGTGGGTTTGCATTAGTTGCCGCTGTAGAGTGATGTCAGCATCCAGGGCTGCGAAGGTGTCGAGTTGCTGGCGAGTCTCGGCCAGTTGAGCTTCCAGCTTGGCCTGGATTTGTTGGAATCGGTCATGGTCAGCTTGTACGCTGGATAGCGCTGCCAGCCGCTCTTGCAAAAGGCGACTGCGCCCCTTGGGATCGTTGAGCTGGGCTAAGGTGTGAGTGAGGTCTGCGAGCTGAGCGGTGACTGCCTCAGCTTGAACAACCTGTTCGCCTAGTTTGGTCAGGTCGGTTTGTAGCTGGGTTTGCTGGGTTTGTAACTGGGTTTGTTTTTGTTGGAGCAGGGGGAGTGTGGCCAGGGTAGCCTGATCCTGGTAGGCCTTCTTGAGACTTGCCTGCACAGTTTTTAACGTGTTTTGCAGCTGAGCTTCATTGACCTGCTGAGCGAGGTCTTGCAAAATCCCATCGACGGCTTCTAAAACTTTTTGGGTAAGAGTCTGGCCAGTTGAGATGGCGCTGCGCAACTGCTCGATCACCTCCCCTGAGAGCAAGGGAATGCTCATTTGTAGCTCATCTAAGGCCTGGAGGGCGGTCTGACTCTGTTGAGTGTAAGTAGCTTGTTGATCCTGACTCTGGGTGACCAAATGCTGCAGCTCAGCCTCAAATTGTTGGGCGGCCTCAATCCGACTGAGTTGCTGCTGGAGTCGTCTCTGTTGGGCTTCTAGGGTGGGGATTTGATCCACGGTGGCTTGTAGCCCGAGTAAGGTTGAGATTTGCGATCGCACTGACGTTTGCTCAAGGGAGAGCCCTTCTAGCTGAGCCTGTAGCGATTTTTGCTGAAGTTTAGCCTGGGTCATGTTTTGCTGCTGAGTCTGCAGGGTTGTGATTTGAGTTTCGAGCTGTTGCTGTTGTTGGATAGCAGGTTGTAGCTCCGTCAAAGCCTGCTGCATCTCGGCGGTTTGCTCAAGCTGTAGCTGCAGCCGAGTCAGGTCAGCCTTTCGCTGGTCGAGGGCGGTTTGCTGCTTTTGCTGTTTTTCGAACAGTGCCTGACGGTCCTGAGCCTGGGTTTCAAGTTGTTTGACGGTTTGATCGGCGGCCAGAAAGGTTGCATAAGCCGTTTGCTGCTGTTGGCAGATATTCAAAGCCTGCTGGGCGTTCTCGATGGCCTGGGCTAACCTTTGCTGGGCTTGCTGCTGTGTTGTCAGTTGGCTGGTGAGCCGCTGCCGTTGCTGTTGAATAGATTGAAGTTGCTCGGCCTGGTGCGCTAGCGCGGTCCGGGACGCCTGCAAAGCTGCCAGGTCGATTTCGAGCTGCTGCAATTGGGTTTGGCTGGCGGCAATCTCTGCTTGGATAGTGTCATGGTTTTGCTTTAGCGCGTCCCAGATCTCTAGACGTTCTGCGTACTGGGCAATTTGGTTTTTGAGACGCTGCACCTGGGCTTCGGCATATTTGCGCAGGCTGTTGGTTTGCTGATAGACCGCGCGATACTCCTCGACTTTTAGAATTGTGTCAAAAATCGGTTTGCGCTTATCGGGGCTGAGCAAAAAATCGGCGGTGAAAGTGCCCTGGGGAACGCCGATAGTGTTAGCAAACAGCTCGCCCAGGTCGGTCCCAGGAGTGACGCCCAGGTGCTGACGTAGCCACGGCAGCACTTCGTCCTTGATGCGGGTGTAGGGTAGGCGCTCATTGAGTTGGGGATCAAATAGGGTGTAGCCCCGGTTGGTGCAGCGCTCAACCTCATAGGTGCGACTATCGCGGTTAGAGACAAAGGCCACTCGGGCCTGGGCACTACCGCTGCCGTTACGAATCAGGTCTTCTTTGGTGTAGCTACCCTGGTAGTTAAACAGCGCCCAGGCAATGGCTTCTAAAATACTGGTTTTGCCTGCCCCGTTTTCACCACAGATAGCATTGGTGCCAGGTTGAAACTCCACATGCAGGTCGCTGTGAGTCTTAAAATTGTTGAGCGTTACCGACAGCAGATGCATAAGGCAGCCCAGGATAGGAGTCATCGCTAAACAAGTGTACTATTTTAGCTGCCTATTTAGGCCTTGGCCACATCCAGACTTATCGTTTGCCATTAGGTCAAAACTCAAGTCTGCCAAGGTCAAACCTATCCAATGCCAAACCGAATGGGGTCTAGCTGCCTACAATGTGCCAAATAAAGGGAATTCTTACTGAGTCGAAGGGTTTGGCTAAACACATCATCAGGCCAACCAGCGGGGCTATATAGAGCGCAACGCCTAGTAAACCCAGTAAAATCCCAATCAGTAGGGCCAAGGGCGGAAAAATAAACAGCGAAAGGATGACGATGATGCCAGCAGTTGATCCGACGATCAGCCCTAGGCAGACGATGGTAATCCAAAAATTGATGGCTTCCTGGGCATTCGCTTTGGCAATGCGATCTTTAGAGAGCCGCAAAATGGAGACGGCGACTAAAATCGGGGCAAGCCAGTTGGCTAATGTAAAGGCTGCTGATCCTAAGAATGCGGCCATTGAGACATCATGGGTAAAGGTGAGTGTATTGCCAAAGGGTGAGACAAAGGACAGGATTGGGCCTGCATAAAAAGAGCCATAGCACGCGGCTGACAAAATAGGGGTGGATAAATCTTGTTTACGGGTTGTTCGCTGGGCGGGGGTGCTGGCCTTGAGGGTCGATTGAGTCGCAGGTGTTGGGGGCCTCCCAGAGTTTGTCTCAGGTTTTTCCTCAGGATCTTTTTTAGAGGAGGGTGGGGACGGCGCGACAGCGCGATCAGCCTGGGTGGCCAACGCGCGATCTGATTGTCGAGGGTCGTGTTTTTTTATAAACTGCTGTGCCCAAGCCTGAGCCCCGGCGTTCTCACTTTTGAGTAATTTACGGGCCAGTTGCAGAGCCAGCTTGCTCTGGCCGTTGCCCATATAGGCTTTTGCTAAAGAGGTTTGGGCATAGTTGATGTTGGGATGCGTGGTTTCGACCCCGCGCATAAAGGCTTCCAGTGATTTGACGGCCTCTGGATATTTTTGGCGGCGAATGGCTTGAACACCACAGTGCAGCAGTTTATCAGCTTCTATCGGGCTGAGGGGGCGTGAGGTAGCTGAGCGCATCGTCGTTTGAGGGGCTACCGAGCGGGTGCTTGCCAATCGCTTATTAGATGGCTTCTGATTAGATGGCTTAAAGACAGGTTTAGGCAGAGCCACTGCGCCTGCAGACGAAACACTGGATGGGTTGCGCAACTCAGGCAGAATTTTTTGAGCCCACGGTTGCACCTGGGGATGAGAGCTGGTGGCTAATTGACGGCATAGCTTAATAGCCTGGGGAAACTGACCGCTTTCTTTATAAGCGCGAATCAGCCACATCCTGGCCTGATAATAGTCCTGAGACGGGGGACGTAGGTGCTCGTTACAGAGGCTTTCTAAGATTGCGATCGCGTCTGAAAACCGCCCTTGCGTGACAGCGTTAACCCCTGTCTGCAACGTTGCTGCTGCTGTAGACATGCTCAATATTTAAGAGAGTAAAAAGTCTGAACCAACAATGATGTGTAAAGAGACAAAGCGTAGATGACCCAGAACCATCCGTATGATGCCCGACTTTTGATGTGATCTATCAGACATAAATACAAGGCAGACGGGCAGAGCCAACTCAAGAAAACTCAAAAATATTGATTTGTTTTAAGGCGTCAAATATTGATGTGGCTGTGCATATGAATATTTGATGGAATTACGGACAATCGTCGTTGTGATTGCGGCGTTTTGCTACATTCCGTATCTTCACATAGATACTATGTTTCTAAAGATGCATAAACTTCTTGTGCTGGATACGCCCTCAGACCCCAGTCTGGTCGATGTTATCTGCTGATTGATGGGGCAACAGCTGTAGGCTAAGAAATACCTAGTAGTCTGTCAGCCTTAAATTTTCGGGTCAGACAGACGCGGAGACGCGGGGACGCGGAGATCGCTTATGGCTGTTGCTCTCCGTTTCCCCGCGTCTCACCAGCGCAGCGTACTCACCCATCAAACTCGAATAGTGAACATTGACGGACTACTAGTTCCAAGTTTTGGATTTTAAGGGGATGCGGCTCGATGGATAGGTTGCCTATCGATCATTCGCAAGGTGATAGGCCTACATTTGCATGACTTAAAATTCAGCACTCAAAACTCAGAGCTCATTTATGTCAAGTGCTTTCAATAATGGGGCAAATACTCTCATCCACAAAATCACTATTCGTTGGAGCTGTCATCAAGGTTTCTAGCTGCGTTTTGAGAAGACTCAGTTGCTCAATTTGCTCATTAATTTGGTGAATCTTGGTTTGAAATTTATGCTTCACTTCATGACACGGCAGTTTGCCTCGATCGTGGATAGCGAGAATATCCCCAATTTCTTGCA